>PIYA01000026.1 GCA_003601785.1 Candidatus Bathyarchaeota archaeon | reverse complement strand
GACGAGGAAAGAAGAAGAGAAAGGTTACCTCCAATGCTTAGACCCCGGAAAACCCTACACAGACGGCGGAACGGTGCTTTTTGAGATAAAGCGAGAGAAAATCTAACCGGTGTTTCATAAACTTTTTATTATCCCCAGCCGAAATACGGTAGACATCGTGGTTTAGAATGATGCCAACTCGATTACTCATGATGCTGTTCGCAATCTTAAGCTTAGTTAACGAAGGACCATGGTGGAAAATTGGTGAGGGTATCCGTCTCATTTTCTCTTTAACGTTGTTCTTCGCGGAGTTATTTGTTCTAGCCGTGGTTTTGTATCTTGCGGGGTTGATTGTTGTTGGCAGAAGGAGGGCACTTCTAACAGATGCATTTCTAATTTCTTTTCTCGGAACCGTTTTGTCGACGCTGTTTTGGCTTTTCATCCCATATAACCTAATAGCCTTGGTTCTTTTCATACTTGTTTGGCTGCTACTCATCAAACGTCTTTATGAGACTGGATGGCTTGGAGCGATAGCTGTTGCAATATTAGCCATGATAATCTACATAGCCATTGTAATTTTGTTAGCGTTCTTCTTCGGTGTTCTAAATGTAATAATCCAGCTTTTGCCTTCTTCGGCTCTCTTCTCGTTAGGAGCGTTCTTGTTTGGATGCTAAACGCTACACGATGCTTCTCGGTTTAGTTTTCCTAGTTTTTCTAGCTCTTTCCTACATTGAAAACGCGATATTCTTCAACATGCTAAGCGAAATTCTCCGAAATCAACTTTTAGCCATCGGAATGATTTTCATACACAACGTCCTAGTGATTTCCTTAATCCTGTTGGGAATGACTTTCTACGTAAATCTGGTCTTGAATTTTCTGGAAAAGGAAAAAACCAGATACGGTGAACATATTGTGCTTGCACATCCCAGAGTATTCGCGATAGCGTTCACGCTTATCATAGTCTTCCTAAGCATTTTAAGGGGATGCACCCTGACATACGGTTCAGTGAGCATAGAAGCGTTACCCTTGATTCTGCTCATAAGTACGCCCATAGGAATCGTCGAGGGATACGGCATATACTTAACAATAAAAAAGACTTTAAGCAGAGAGATGACGCTGAAAAGCTTGGCTTTCATCTACGCCTTGTTTCTAATAGCAGCCGTGATGGAAGTGGGGTTCATCAATCTTCTAATACAGTTTTCAACTTAACAAATCCAAAAACGTTTATTGTTAAATTGCAACTGAAATAACAACATTGGAGGCTCAATTCATGCGAATGTTTCATCAAGCATCAGATAATGAAATAAAAAATGGAGAAACAACCGACATATACTTCGTAAGAACAAAACAGATAATCAAAGCCAAAGGTCTGGAAAAAACACCGGTCATCGCAGACGTCACACCTGGCAAGCTACCACACGGATGGCCTTGGGGAATCCTCTGCGGAATCGAAGAGGAAGCCCACCTTTTCAAAGGCATACCCGTTGATGTCTACGCGATGCCTGAGGGAAGCATATTCCGCCACGAAGATTACTATGGAATCCGTGAACCGGTGATTCGTATAGAGGGACCTTACGGCGAATTTTGCGTGTACGAGACACCCATGCTCGGTTTGATCTGTCAAGCTTCCGGCATTGCAACCCGCGCCGCAAGAATGCGAAAAATAGCCGGAGAAAAAACTTTAATATCCTTCGGGATCCGCCGTATGCATCCGGCTTTGTCTCCGATGATTGATCGCGCCGCATATATCGGAGGCTTCGACGGGGTATCCAGCCTAAGCGGTGCAAAAATAGTCGGAGTGAAACCCGTTGGAACGATGCCTCACGCGTTGATAATAGTTTTCGGAGATCAGGTTAAGGCTTGGAAGGCGTTCGACGAGGTTATTTCATCAGATGTTCCGAGAGTCGCTCTGGTGGACACGTATTCTGATGAGAAGATGGAGTCAATAATGGCTGCTGAAACCTTGAAAGAACGTTTACAAGCGGTGCGTTTAGACACGCCAGCGTCGAGAAGGGGAAACTTCGCAGAGTTAATCCGCGAGGTCAGATGGGAACTCGACATAAGGGGTTTTAAACACGTGAAAATTTTTGTCTCAGGAGGCTTGAAGGAAGAAAACATCGGAGAGTTAAGCAAGGCTGGAGCAGACGCTTTTGGAGTAGGCACTTCTCTGAGCAACGCGCCAACCGTGGATTTCGCCATGGACATAGTTGAGATTGACGGTAAATTGTGCGCTAAAAGGGGGAAACTGGGTGGAAGAAAACAGGTCTGGCGATGCCCAAAATGTCTAACAGATGTTGTCTTACCATTTGACAAGCCTCAGCCGAAATGTCCACTTTGCGGAGGAAAAATGGAGCCCATGCTTAAACCCTTGATAAAAAACGGAAAGATTGTGGCTGAACTGCCAAAACCAAAAGAAATCCGCGAATACGTGCTTAAACAGATTAGGAAGCTGTCGCTTGAGGAAACATCTTAAGCTATTAAACTGAACAGTTGTTCTAAACCATAGACTTAAAAGCTTTGACAAAAAATTAAACACAGATAAGAATGCCTCTTTCTTACGCGTTCAAACACGTGTTTCGCTCTTGGAAGATTTTCTTAGCCTTGTTAGTGGGAATAACATTAGCGTGCACTTTTTTCGCTGGCACGGACATAAAAGCGAACGTAACAGCAAAACAAGCGTTAGACCAGCAGCTTGACAGAATAACCGTCGACATGTGGGCGGACATACAATCCTTAAACACAACGAAAATATCGCAAGCGAGAGAAGAGGTTTTAGAAATCGACGGTGTTAAAGACGCGGAGATAATCTCTAATTGTTGGGAACCCGTGGAATTTGCATCCAAAACTGATTCAGCAAGAATTGTGGGAATCTCGGATAACTCGCGAGTTTATGACGGATGGTTAAATAAACCCAACAAAATTGGTGAAAACGAGACATTCCTTCTAGATGATTCACCTCTCGCAGGTAAAGTCAAAATAGGAGACACAATATTAGTGAACTTTTCAGTTTACCTTACAGATGGACGGCGTCTTTTTATTCCGTTAAACCTCACAGTGAAAGGTTTGGCGCAGTTAAACGATAAGGCGTCTTCAATAGCACTTGGTTACTACACTGGAATGCACATACTCACGCAAACACTCACTGTTAATCCACCAGGTGCTCAGTCAAGGGAAAGAGAGGTTAATCTGTTGATTGTGAATTGGAACAAGACTCTTAGAATGATCTTAGACGCTGCTTACATCCGAAACCCTTCGGGTACAGGGATAACAACGGATATTCTAATTTACATAGACCGTGATGCTTTGATAACTCCGTGGGATGTAAGCACCTCACTTGACAATGTTAGAACTGTAGAGCTTCAAGTTTCGAACAGAATTGACGCGTTAGGCTTATCTTGTAACGTTGTCAACAACTTGGAGTGGACTTTGATGTCCTTTCAGTTCACATCCATGAGTCTCAGATTTATGTTCACGGTTGTTTCGCTTCCGATATTTTTTGTGGCTTGGTACATGGGAACCACCGTCTCCGATGTTTCCTTTAACCTAAGAAGACGTGAAATAGGGTTGTTATCCACAAAGGGTTTTTCAGGACGCCAGCTTCTAACAACGTTCCTAACGGAAACCTTGCTTATAGGCATAATAGGCAGTGCGCTTGGGGTGTTACTCGGTTTTCTATTAAATCCGTTGTTCACCCAGTTCAGCTCCGAATCACTCTTTAACCTTAATGTAATCAGCCCTTACACCGTTGCCTTTACCATGATTTTTGGCGTTACCATAGCCTTCCTTTCAACATTCAGTTCAGCGAGAAAGGCTTCTAAACTCAACACAGTGGATGCCTTGAGAGAGTATCTGCCAATGGAAACGGAAAAGCCTTACAAGAAAAAGTGGCCTTGGGTTGCGTTCATCCTCGGAACGTACAAGATTGCGGTTTTTGCCTCAGGCTTGAACATGAGTTTAGAACTGACTAGGATAGCCTTCGGAGCCGGAAACTTCATTCTGATACTTCTCATAGGGCTTTGGCTCATTATAGACGCCATACTCAATTATATTGGACCTCTACTCTTCTTCTGGGGCTTTATGAAACTCTTCATTCAAGGTTCACTGAAGTTTCAAGAGTTCACAGCGAAAGCAGCCCGTTTCTTGGGTGACTTAAGCGTTTTGGCTACAAGGAACGTTAGAAGAAATCCCGCTCGCTCCGCAGCCATAGCTTTCCTGATAGCCTTAATAGTCGGTTACAGTGTGCAAGTTACGGGTCAACTAGCCAGCGAACAAGATTACGCCCTTAGAACAGTTCACTATCAAGTGGGTTCAGATGTGGCAGTCTATGTTCCTGTAGCAAGCGACGCGCCAGACATTCTGGAGGAGATAATGAGCAACGTTTCGGAAAGTGTTCAAAACGGTACAATTGAATATTCGTTTTCTATCTATTCAGGAAGTCTTGGTTATCTGAAGCTGAAAGCCGTGGAGCCTTACTCATGGCTTGAAACGGCATATTATGAAAACGGATGGTTTAGCGGAAGCGATGTTTCAACGGCTTTTAACAGTTTAGCGGAGGATGAAAACTCTATAATTTTGGAGCGTAGAATAGCTGAACAGTTAAATCTTGAAATCGGCGATTCTGTTGCTTTAAGTTTTGGCGCCGAAAAGAGGCTGAAAGTGGTGGGGTTTTTCGGTCCAGAACCAGGTGAATCACAATATCGGACGATGACTATACCAGAGTTTTCGCAATATTGGTCCTTCATCTCCGAGAAACTCTACAAGGAGGTAAGGGGTCAAGTCAGCGCGTCAGCGAGGCTGCTGCTGAAACTGAAAGACGGTGTAGACGGGAAGAACGTGGCAGAAACCATTCGCAACCTTGACTTGAATATTAGTTCCGTGGAATCCTTCGCCGAGAAGTGGGAGGAATCGCAGTCAGACATTGTGAGGATGGGTGTCCTGGACGTTCAAAAGTTAGGAATAGTTTTCGCGGTTTTAGCTGCCTCCGTTGGAACAGCCTTGGTGAGCGCCGTGAGCATGAGGGAGAGAAGCCGTGAAGCAGCCATTATGAGCGTCAAAGGTTTGTCCTACAAGCAGTTAGCCGCCGTGTTCTTAACCGAAAACTTTGCTCTTGTAACTTTCTCCGTGGTTTTGGGCGTCATAGTAGGGTTGATAGTTGTTCACGGATACGTTTGCTCAACAAATGCTTCTATATCATCTCTTATTCAGCATCGTCTTGTCTTTCCGTTGGATGAAGCCCTCATGCTTCTCTCGTGCATAGCCCTCATTTTCGTTTCAACAGTTCTACCCATACTACTCATGCTGAAAAGATATATGACGAAACTTGAAAGGATGGTTAGATTGAGATGAAAGGTTTAGACGTGAAAGTTAGAGACCTAATCAAAGTCTATCGTCTAGGCAAGGTTGAGGTCCAAGCCTTAAGAGGTCTAAGCATGGACGTCGGAGCAGGCGAAATGATATCCATAATAGGTCCAAGCGGAAGCGGAAAAACCACGCTGCTTAACATCATAGGCGGTTTAGACCAAGCTACAGCAGGCATAGTTCACGTTGGAAACACGGAAGTAACAGCGTTGTCAACATCACAGCTTGTTGAGTACCGCAGAAAAACCGTTGGTCACATATTCCAAACGCTAAACCTCATTCCAACACTGACAGCGGCTGAAAACATTGAACTTCCAATGATTGCTTTAGGTGTTTCAAGGAAAAAGAGAAAAGAGCGGGTAGAAGAGCTTCTCGAAATAATAGGATTAACAGAACGCGCTAACCACAAACCAGAAGAGTTAAGCGGCGGAGAACAACAACGTGTAGCCATAGCAGTTGCACTAGCGAACGACGCTCCAGTAATTTTGGCGGATGAACCAACAGGTGAACTGGACACTGTTAACTCAAAGATTGTGGTGGATTATCTAGTAAAGGTTAACAGGGAGCTTGGCAAGACGATAATCATGGTGACTCATGATTCAAGCGTTGCAAGGGCGGCGGACAGAATATTACGCATTGAAGACGGGGTGATAAAGATGGCTCTAACTCCAACGGAAGCCATCGCCGAGGAGAAAGCCGTTTCTTACATAGATCAGATAAGAGCAAGAATAACCGAAATAGAGGAAGAACTGCTTCAGCTAGACGAAGATTTCAAAACTGGAAAAATCAGTGGAGACGAGTACGTGGAAAAAAGACAGAGGCTCAAGCAAGTTAGAGATAGCCTTCGTGAAGAATTGCATAGAATGGGCATAGTGACATAGTCTAAGCCACAATCTCTTCCTTAACGTATATTCCACGCTTTTCCAGCTCGCTTAAAAACGCCGTGAAAAGCTCATCCTTCATGCCTATTTTTTCTGGAGGAAGAACACCCTTTTCCTCAACAGCTTTTTTAAGCATTAGCTGTGCGATGATTGAGGCTGGATAAGCGGTTGTTCTAGCCATGGCTGTTATCCCATTTTTTTCGTCGTAACGGTCTAACAGGTGGTAGACGTAACGAATCCGCTCGTTATTTCGAAATCCTGAAACCTCAACCCTTAACACTACAATATCCTTGACTTTTGGTTTCCAGAGTTTTTGTTCAAAAAGCTTAGCGGTGAGTTTTCTCGGCGGTACATTTAAACCATCTACACTGACTGGTTTTTCATCAAAAAACCCTAAATCCTTGAGCAACATTACTTTTTCAGCATGCCCTGGATACCTAAGCGTCTTCTCCCACATATCCTCAACATTTCTTATAGTGTACAACAACGTTCTAAGCCCATCGGTGTAAAAAGCCTCAAGCCTTCCAACGTCTGGAAAATCAACAGGTTCCAAACCGCTTAAAGCTTCCACCTCTACTATTTCACCCTTTCTGACAATCCTCGCTTTCCTCGTATACTCATCAATAAGGCTTTCCGGGGACCACGTGATTATGTAGCCTAAAGGCGGAACTGGTTCTTCTGGAAGCCCACCAACCATTATATGTACATGTTGCACCCTATCAAGTTTTTCCACAGCATGTCCGACGAGAACGTTGCTGATTCCAGGGGCCAAGCCACAGTCAGGGATTACCGTTACGTTAGCCTTTAATGCTTCATCGTTTAGTCCTAAAGGGTTCTCAGACATGAAAGAAACATCAACCAAGTCTTTTCCAGCGTCAACACATGTCTTAACAAGGTGGTAACCAATGCTTCCGGGTAAAAATCCAAGCACTAAATCATAATCTTTTAAGGCATTGACTGATTCTCTGCTGTTCAAAATGTCAAGTTGAACCCATGAAACATTATCTCTCCCTATCTCTTCAGAAACCTTCTCAGCCTTTTTTCCGTCTTTGTCAGCGACAACAACTTCAATCGAACCCATGCTTTCAGCTAAATCCTTAGCCGCAACAGGACCTATTTTTCCACAACCCAATACAAGTGCTTTCATAACCGATGAAAAGAAAACTTCACCATTAAAGCTTTCTCTTAACATCTTAAATATAGAGGATAAATTTGAAAATTTTATATACCGCCATACTCATTGATAGTTTGAGTATCATGGCTGACATTTGTCCAATATGCGGGCTTCCCAAAGACTTGTGCGTGTGCGGTGAAATCGGGAAAGAACAACAAAGAATTCGCATAAGACTTGAAACACGCAAGTTTGGCAGACCAACAACGATAGTGGACGGCTTAAACAACAAAGACACGGATTTAGTGGGTTTATCCCACAAACTTAAAAGTTTCTGTGCATGCGGAGGAACAGCTAAAAACGGTCAGATAGTGCTCCAAGGCGACCAACGTGAAAAGGTTCGACAATACCTGATAAAGCTTGGATATCCAGAGCAGAACATTGAACTCCAATAAAACCGCATAAAACAGAAGGAAAGCCTATGAAAATAACGCAAAACATAAAAGAAGTACTCAAGACGTTAAAAAGACGGAAACCCGCAAAAATTTACTGTCCACGCTGTGGAAGCCCGAACATCCACCTGTCAAGCGGTTTTGATTATTGGTTAACCCCGAAGAAGTACGTGTGCGAAGACTGCGGATACGTCGGTCCAATAGTTATGGAACTTGAAAAAGAAGAGAAAACTAAAACCAGCTAGTCTGGCAGTTTCAGCTTTAACTGTTCCTTCAAGGTTTTGTAACGGTTTCTAACGGTGACTTCGGTTACTCCCGCGGCTTCTGCAATGTCCTTCTGCGTCTTCTTCTCATTGTTCTTTAAACAAGCAATGTACAGTGCCGCAGCAGCCAAACCCATAGGGTCCTTACCAGCAGCAGCCCTTTTTCTTCTGGCTTCACGGAGAATCTGTATGGCTAGTCCTTGAGTTTTACCCGAGATTCCCGTTCTCTCAGCAATCTTTGAAACGTATGTAAGCGGGTCAGCTATAGGCATCTGCACATCAAGTTCACGGAGCAAAAGCCTGTAGCAACGGGCAACATCCTTCTTCTCAACCAAGCTCGCCTCCGCAATCTCACGAAGAGTCCTAGGAGTCCCACTCCCACGGCAAGCTGCATAAAGCGCAGCAGCCGCTATAGCTGCAATGGACCTGCCTCGGACCAAGCCCTTGTCCAAGGCTTTGCGGTAGATCACAGCTGCCTTTTCTTTGATTGGCGGCGGGATGTACACTTTGTCTGAGAGTCTGTCGAGTTCCGCCATGGCTTGTGCGAGGTTTCTGTCTATTGATGAATGCACCCTTGAGCGTATCTGCCACTTCCTCAAACGCCACATCTGCAAACGCGTGGAAAGCGGAAGCTTCCTTCCAAAAGCATCCCTGTCCACCTGGCTTATAGCTGTTGACAATCCCTTGTCGTGAACCGAATAAGATGTAGGCACTCCCACACGGCTTCTTGAAGCTTTCTCCTCCTGGGTGAAAGCGCGCCATTCAGGTCCCTTGTCCATCATCTGTTCAGATATGACAAGTCCACAATCACCGCAAACGGTTTCCCCTGTATCATAATCATGAATAAGGTTTGTACTGCCACACTCTGGACACTTATCTATTAGTCGTACACGAGTTTTGCTTTTCTTAACCATTTTCTATTTTCTCCAATGGATTGCGGTAGAACCGTCACCTTTCATGCTCTTCATCCGTGTTCAAGATAGAAACAGTCCATCCGGCCCCGCGTAACTAATCAGATGAAATATTTTAATATATAAAGTTTACGGTTTAATCAATAATATTTAACTCAAAAATTCTGAATACTTACGTTCCATAACAATCGTTGCTTCTTACCAAAACTTTAGACTAAAATTTAAAGGAGACATCTAAAATATCTGCTGTTTATTTACTATAAGAGGAGAATGTGCTTACATGATGAGGCTTCCAGAGAAAATTCGGAGAACGTTAGAGAGAATTGTTAAAGAGATGAGAGTTAAAGAAAACGTTTATGGTGTTGGATTGTTCGGAAGCTGGAGTCGAGGCGACGCCACGCCCTCAAGTGATATTGACTTGTTAACGCTGGATGATGGTAGCTCAAGTTACGAATACACGAAAAGAATTGAAATCCGCGGGTTACTAATAGATTTAGACCACATTCCGAAACGTTGGATTCAAGGTCCAATCCCACCTGAAA
>PIYA01000025.1 GCA_003601785.1 Candidatus Bathyarchaeota archaeon | reverse complement strand
GTGAAAAATACCCTTTCAACAGCTGTCACAGGAAGAGAGAGCATGAAAAAATCACCTAAAGTTGGATTCGTGGTCATTTCATAAACCCAGCCGGGCATAGGATTCTTAGACGAGAAACCTAAGCTTATAGCCATGCCTATATTTCTTAAGGAGTTTCTGAAAGCCTTCATGTCCACAACATAGTTCAACGCTGTGATGAACATTATGTTGCCCCACATGTGATCAGCCATCACACCCGCAAAACTTGCAATTGCAATTCCGATGGTTACAAGCCTCTTGGAAGTGCTGTTCACGAAATCTAAGATTTTTCCTCTGAAGATTAGAATTAAGGCTAAGGCGGGAACGTGTAGGAAAAACGGATAGAGAGGAGCCTCAAACCCTAAAGGTGTGGCATACCAAAGCGCAATCAATATGGCAAGCAAAATCGCCGCATTTCTCCAGTTAGTCCATCTGGTTCTTCTAACCAAGAAACCAGAGCATAAGGCTGCAAGGGCCCCCGCTGGAACAAGTAACAAGCCTAACACTGTGGATTTCGGAATCACCCACGCAATGAAGTTTCCGATGAGAACCGCTAAGGCTCCAACCCATGGCCCTAGAAGAATACCAGCCAAGGGATACAGCGGAACCGAAAACTCGATGCTTGCCGTTTGAATCCCTAAAGTTATAGGAATCCCAGGGAGCCTTGTAATTATCACTATTAAGGCCGCAAAAACGGCGACTAAAGCTGTTTCCTTCGCCGAGAGATGTTGTGTCATTCACTACACCAGATATTAGAAAACTACATAACGTTTAGAAGCTAAAAGTTTTTCTCTACACAAACAAACGTTAATTAGGTTTAACATTAGAACAATCAGCCAACACGAGCTGAACGGTGGATGAGTGAGAGGAAAAAATTGAAAGTTATTCTAGTAACAGGAAGAACTGTGAAGCAGGGCTTCTGGAAGGAGTATGGAAAGTTCTCAAAAGCCTACATGGAAAGTGTTTCGGTCTGCTACATGGATGCAAGAGACATGGAAAGACTTGGGATAAAGGATGGGACAAACGTTCAGGTTTCAACTAAACATGGTTCAACGATTTTAAAAGCGTTAAAATCCACGAGGGGTAAGCACTCCGGAATAATTTTTGTACCTTACGGTCCATGGATAAACGGTGTAGTTGATCCAGAAACGGACAGTGTAGGCATGCCCTCTTTTAAAGGAACCCAAGCGGAGGTTGAACCAGCTCCGGAAAAGCCTGTTCTAAGCCTAGAGGAGCTTCTGAAGAAACAGTTTAGGAAGCTTAACCGATGAGAACCGTTAAGCATGTGACGTGTCCGGTTTGCGGATGCCTATGCGACGATTTAGAGCTCACGATTAAAGATGAGAAAGTCGTCAAGGTTAAGAATGGTTGTGCACTATGCAAAGCGAAATTTTTGGGTTACAGCAAACATAGAGTCTTGAAGCCTCTCGTGAGGAAAAACGGTAGGTTTTTTGAGGTTTCATATGAAGAGGCTGTGAGCAGAGCCGCTGAAATCTTGACTGAAGCAAACTATCCGCTTTTGTACGGTTGGAGCATGACGAGCTGTGAAGCCGTAAGCGCAGGAATTGAATTAGCAGAGGAAATAGGTGGAGTGATAGACACCACGTCAACCCTCTGTCATGGACCGTCCACCTTAGGCATTCAAGACGTTGGAATTTCATCAGCTACCCTTGGACAAGTTAGGCATAGGGCAGACCTTATCGTTTATTGGGGAAGCAACCCGTTAATCGCGCATCCAAGACACATGGAAAGATACACTATTTTCCGAAAAGGAAGATTTCAGAAGGAGAAGAGAAAACTTATAGTCGTGGATGTTAGGAAGACTGAAACAGCTGAAACGGCTGACATCTTCTTACAGATTAAACCGAACATGGACTATGAGGTTTTACAAGCCCTAAGAGCGTTAATCAGAGATCAAGAGTTAGACGTGGACGAAGTTGCTGGAATACCAACAGAACGCTTAGAAGAGATCGCCGACACTATGGTTGAATGCCGCTTCGGCGCGCTGTTCTTCGGTTCAGGACTCACGATGACTAGGGGCAAGAACAGAAACATCGACGCGGTTCTATCCTTGGTCAGCGACTTGAACAAACTGACAAAGTTTATCGCAATGCCCATGAGAGGACACTTCAACGTCACTGGAGCAGACATGATTCTCACGTGGCAGACTGGCTACCCGTACGCTGTAGACTTTTCCCTAGGATATCCAAGATACAACCCTGGAGAAACATCCGCCGTGGACATCTTGTTACGCGAAGAGTCAGACGCGGCTCTCGTAGTCGCTTCGGATCCTGTAGCATCCCTTCCCAGGAAAGCCGCTGAACACCTAGCGGAAAACCCGTTGATAGTTGTGGATCCGCACATGAGTGCTACGGCGAGGATGGCTGATGTTGTCTTGCCCTCAACCTTCGTTGGCATAGAATCGGGTGGAACAGCCTACCGCATGGATCATGTGCCTCTGCCTCTCAAAAAAATTGTGGAGCCACCGGAAGGAATTCTTTCAGATGAAGAAATATTGAGGATTATTCTTTCAGAGGTTAAAAGAAAAAAAGCTGAGCAGATGGAGAATCCTTGAAAATGGAGCTTATAATAAGAAACGGCTTTGTTTTCGACCCTATTAATGGAGTTAAAGGAGAAAAAATGGATATTGCGGTTAGAGACGGAAAGATTGTTGAAAGAGTTAACGAGCGTAAGGCATTAGAAATTGATGCCTCAGGAATGCTCGTCATGCCGGGAGGAGTTGACATCCACTGCCACATCGCGGGTTCAGAGGTAAACGCTGGGCGACTTCTAAGACCTGAAGACCACTTTAAATATTCTGAAAGAAAGACAGCTACAACAAGGTCTGGAAGCGGACATTCCGTTCCATCAACCTTCACAACGGGTTACCGTTATTCAAGGATGGGTTACACAACAATAATGAACCCAGCCATGCCTCCCTTAATGGCTAAACACACCCACAAAGAGTTGAATGATACGCCTATGGTTGACAAGGGTTCTTTTCCTTTACTAGGCGACTGGTGGTTTGTGCTTGAACACTTAAGCAATGGAAGAATTGAAGAATGCGCAAGATACGTGGCTTGGCTTATGACTTCAACGAAGGGTTACGCTGTAAAAATAGTTAATCCAGGAGGTGTAGAAGCTTGGGGCTTCGGACATAATGTTCACAGTCTCGACGAGCAGGTTCCAAACTTCAACATCACACCAAGGGAGATCATACGAGGACTATGCAAAGTGAACAAGCTGTTGAACCTGCCCCACACAATTCACGTTCACACAAACAACCTTGGAAAGCCTGGGAATTACACCACAACTTTGGAGACCATGAAATGCGTTGAAGATTTAGCCGCTGACGATAAGCCTGTGATTCACATAACCCATTGTCAGTTCAGCGCCTTTAAGGGTTCAGACTGGAAGACTCTGAGGTCTGGAGCTGAAGAAATCGCAAGATATGTCAACAATCATTCTCACGTAACCTTAGATATGGGTCAGGTTGTGTTTACAGATACAACAACGATGACCGCTGACGCACCATTTCAATACACACTTCACGAATTAACTGGAAGCAAATGGACAAACCAAGATGTGGAGACAGAAACAAGCGTGGGCATAGTTCCGTTTCGTTATAGACGGAAAAGCTACGTCCACGCAATGCAGTGGTCCATAGGCTTAGAACTAGCATTACTAATTAAGGATCCTTGGAAAATTTTCTTAACAACGGATCATCCTAACGCCGGACCGTTTACAGCTTATCCGAGGATAATTTCATGGCTCATGAGCAGAAGGGCGAGAGAGGCAACGATGAAAAAGATCAATCGAAGGGCGCAGAGCAAAAGTTTGCTCCCATCCATAACTCGGGAATTAGACTTTTACGAAATCGCAGTTATGACTAGGGCTGGTCAAGCTAAAGCCTTAGGCTTAAAAGATAAGGGGCATCTGGGAGTTGGAGCCGACGCCGACATAGCCGTGTATAAGATAAATCCTGAAGAGTTAGATCCATCCAGAGATTACAAGATTGTGAGAAAAGCCTTCAGAAGAGCGGCGTACACTGTTAAAGGTGGAGAAATAGTCGCTAGAAACGGTGAAATTTTGAAGCATGTTAAGGGAGCCACGTTATGGCTTAAAGTGAAAACCTCACAACAGACGAAGGTAAATGAAGATTTGAAAAGGAGATTTCGAGATTATTGGACGGTTGAGTATGAAAACTATCCAGTGTCAGAAAACTCTCTTGATATCTCACATCCGATAAATGTTGAGGCGAAGATTTGATGATGAATCTCTATCCAACCAAAAAGTTTAGGTTTCCGATAACAGCAGAATGTATAAGTCCAGATGTTTTCCAAGACAAAAAAATTGAAGAAATAAGAAGATTAACCGTCTGGGAGGGGAACAAACAGAGAATCCTCGGAGAACTGTTCAAGGTTAAGGAAAGCGAAAGTGAAACAAAAATGGTGGTTATAAACATTCACGGTGATGTGAGCAGAGTTCGAAGAATAGGCGCATACATGACTAGTGGACAAATAGTGATTTACGGGAATGCTGGCATGCATCTAGGCGAGGAAATGGAAGGTGGAGAAATAATTGTCCGTGGAAACGTTGGCTGTTGGGCTGGCTCAATGATGAAGGGTGGAAAGATCGAAATTTATGGAAACGCTGGTAACTATTTGGGTGCACCATACCGTGGGGTTAACAAGGGAATGCGGGGAGGAGAAATTGTAGTTCATGGAAACGTGGGAAACGAGGCTGGTGCCTACATGAGAAGAGGTGTAATAAAAGTTTATGGAAACGCTGGACAATTCGCTGGTTTAAGAATGCAAAACGGAACAATATATGTCCAGAAAGACTGTGAGGCAAGAGTTGGCGCATGCATGAAAGACGGAAAGATAATTGTTAGCGGTTTTCTAGAGTCGGTTCTACCCACGTTCACCATAGAAGGATTAAAAGAAAAGGTTAAAATCGAAAATGATGAAACTGCTGAAGGACCGTTTTACCTTTTTCTCGGAGATACGGCTGAAGACGGAAAAGGCAAACTTTATGTTTCAAAAACTAAAAATCCTCACCTAAACCGTTACGAAAAACTTCTCTAAACGAGGAAAAACACTTGAGAAATCAATTAAGCATAAACCGTTTGGCATGGAAACTCTTAGGAGAATTATGTGAAAAACAAGATTTTTACAGAGTAAACGTTGAAAAAACAAGCTTAGGAACCATCATTATAGATGCTGGGATAGAGGCTGAAGGTGGATTCCAAGCTGGGAAAATCATAGCTGAAATCTGTATGGGTGGATGTGGAAAAGCTGAACTTTCACATGAGGGTTACGGTGGAATTACCCTTCCATCGATATCCGTGTACACTGATCACCCGGTAATTGCAACGTTGGCTTCCCAATTTGCGGGTTGGCAAATAAAGGATGGAGACTTCTTCGCTATAGGCTCCGGACCAGCCAGAGCGTTAGCGTTGAAACCTAGAGACATGTATGAAAGGATAGGTTACAAAGATTATTTTGAAAAGGCTGTTATTGTTTTAGAAACAGAGAAGCCTCCGCCTGAAAAGTCAATAAGGCTTATTGCAGAAGAATGCGGAGTTTCTCCAGAAAACTTAGCGGTGATTTTGACACCTACAACGAGCGTGGCTGGTGCAACGCAGATTTCAGCACGAGTAATCGAAACGGGAATCCATAAGCTGAACACGTTAGGATTGGAACCGAACACGATTTTACATGCATGTGGTTGTGCCCCAATACCACCGGTTCATCCCGAGTTTAAACGAGCAATGGCTAGGACAAACGACGCCATCCTCTACGGAGGAAAAGCCTACTATGCAGTCGCTTATGAAGATGAGGAAAAACTCAGGAAAATAGTTGAAAATGCTCCGTCAAAAGCCTCAAAGGACTATGGAAAACCGTTCATAGAAATCTTCAAGGAAGCAAACTACGACTTCTACAAGATTGACCCGAATCTTTTCGCACCAGCTGTCGTAACCATTAACAATGTGAAAACGGGAAACGTGTTTAGAGCAGGAGAAGTTAACACCGAGACATTAAGGAAATCTTTGGGTTTTTAGCTGGATTTGCTTGCTTTAATTCTTGGAACTATGTAGGATTTTACGAAAAATCTGCTTACGAAGTCGTTGAATCCGTGATTTCCCAGTAAAGCAGCCATCAGAAAGCTTATTATTGCTATCTCACCGAGAGCCTTTGGAAGTATGTAATAAAAGATTAGGGGACCTCCGGTTCCAAGGAAATACGGCATAAAATATGCGAAATAGGCATATGTGAAGAGACATTCTGGGATGTAAGCCAAGAACACTGTTGGAACGGTAATAATAGACGAATATCTTCTTTTTCCTAACCCTAAAACCCTTGAGATTACTCCAGCGGTTAACCCCGTTAAACCTTTACCCAAAGGTAAACCGAACAAACCGAGCCAAGAACTCATACCCATAGGACCAAACATTACTCCGGGTAACACCCCTACAAAAAGCCCTGAGATGAAACCTATCAAAGGTCCTCCATAAAATCCTGCGATATAAGCCGCCACAAGGGAAAAGTCAAGGGATATTCCTGGAGCAAGATTTCCAGCATAGTAAGAAATTGCAAACAAAACGTTTCCGAGCACACCCATCGTTAATACGAAGGAAATTGTTTTCGCATCCATAATGGTCATCTCGAGGTTTAGGGTTTATTTTTTATATTATTTAAGAGTAGCTACTCAAAAAAGAGTTAAAGAAAAAATTAAACTTGAAAAATAAATATGGCTTCAACATATTTTAACGTGGAAAACAATGTCTGAAACGATGAAGATTCCCTTAAAAGATATTAGAGGTTGGCTTGAAAAGGAGACTGAAACGGTTTTCAGTCCAATTCGTACAAAAGCTGAAAAATTATTTGAGGATATGAAGGAAAGACTCAACGATGTGGTAGATGTTTCCAAAACACTGTTTGAAAACAGCAGAAAAGAAATTGAAAAGAGAAACATGAAGACTTACCGCAGAGCCAGAGCCTTAAACAAACTGTCAAGAATATTCATTGAAAGAATGCAGCACATCCACGTTCCAGATGAGGTTTCCTACAACACCTTGTACACGTTCTCCCATGAAGTTCAAGATGCGTTTGCGGTGACAGAGGTTGACATCAGAAATTGGTTTCCGAGAATCTCACCGTACTTTATCTTCGATAGAAGAAAATTTATGGGAGTTTTTGAAATGGCAAAGAGAACGTGGAAGGGACTCAACGACTTCTTAGCAAAGGAATATGTTAAGACCAAAACCTTAGAGGAAACATTCCAGCTTATAGAAGAAATTTCAAGCCTCAAAGAAGAAGCGGCAAATCTAGAGGAAAAAAGAGAGAAAGCTGAAAATGAGAGAGCTTCGGTTGAAAAGCGGATAACTGAAACAGAGCGGAAAATTGCCGATTTGAAAAACAAGGAAAGCATGAGCCAGCTTAGTCAAGTTCGCTCAGAAATAAAAACTTTGAGAATGGAAGTGAAAAATCATCTGAGAAGACTTCAAAAACCTTTTATAAAACTCCGTTCATTGGCACTCCACGGCAAGGGAAGCGGGTTAACACCGGAAGAATCTCAAAAGCTCAGCCAGTATATTAAAGAGCCTTTTGAAGCCTTTGCAACAGAACAAACAGGCTACCCATTACTGAGGCAAATTCTGCAGAAGTTAAGCCGTCTAATGTCAACGGGAAAACTTAAACTCAAATCTGACAGGAAGCGGAAGGCTGAAAAGGCTATAAAAAACATAGTTAACAAAGGCTCTTTGGTGAATCTTCATCAAAAGTGCGTTGAAGCATTGCGCCTGATGGAAAATCTTTCCACGTCAGCCAGAGTCGCTGAGATAAAGAATGAAATGGAAAAACTTCAGAGGGAAAGTGAAGAGCTGAAAAGAAAGAAGAAACGAATAGAATCTGAAGAAAAAGCTTTAGAACAAGCCTATAAGGAGACTTTAGAGAAGATTCAGAGCAAGAAGAGGGAGATAGAGGAGAACGTTTTAAGCTTTCTGGGTAAGAGAATAAGCATCGAATAGACAGGTGTTCACTTGCAAACAGACGTTTTAAAAATGGCGAAGGAAGCCTTAAAAATTCAATGCGAAGAGTTTACCAGAGTTGTTGCCGACGCCACACGGTTGCTCACCGAAGAAAACGGATCCATCGGAAACTTTGACGTTGTCGGAAGACTCGTTAAGGTTGAGCCTTCAGGTGAGGCGGTGATAGTCGGTGATTTACACGGAGACTTGGAAAGCCTAACTCACATCCTACAAGAAAGCAACTTTCTGCAGAGAGCCGAGAAGGACACAGTGTTGATTTTCCTCGGAGACTACGGTGACAGAGGTTCTTACTCAGCGGAGGTCTACTACATCATTTTGAAGCTTAAACTTCTGTTTCCAGAAAAAATCATTTTGATGCGTGGAAACCACGAGGGACCGGAGGATTTGCTGGCTTACCCGCACGATTTACCAGCACAGTTTCAAGCCAGATTCGGTGAAAGATGGGATAGTGCATACTCAAAAATCCGTCAACTATTCGAATACCTATACAACGCTGTCTTTGTGAAAGAGCGTTATCTAATGATTCATGGGGGCATACCAGCCCAAGCAGACACGCTGGAAGATTTAGCATACGCTCACCTCAAACATCCGAAACAGAGAATCTTGGAGGACATGCTCTGGAGCGACCCGAACGAGATGGTTAACGGAATCCATGCTTCACCTAGGGGTGCTGGAAAACTCTTCGGCGAAGATGTCACAGAGAAAACGTTGAGGAAGTTTGACGTCAAAATCTTGATAAGAGGCCACGAACCTTGCGAGGAAGGTTTCAAAATAAACCATAAAGGCAAAGTTTTAACATTGTTTTCGAGGAAAGGACCGCCATACTTCAACACTTACGGCGCCTACCTGGATGTTGAACTTTCCAAGAAGTTTGAGAATGCAGAGCAGCTAACACGTTTCATCCACATGTTTTAAAACGACGTTACAGAAGCTTTAAACAAGCCTTTCGACATCTTCGCCGCTTTAAAGAAGGTTTCACTTTGAAGGTTGGAATCTTAACCCGAAACGAGAACTCTTGGAGTTCAATTCAACTGCGGAAAGCGCTGACTAAACGAAACATTCAACACTACTGTTTCAGCTTCCCACAACTGATCGCTCGCATAGGCTACAAGCCCCATGTAAGCGCCAGAAACGTAAAAGCCTTGGAAAAACTTGACGCTTTGATTGTTCGTCCGATTGGACGTGGCTCTCTTGAAGAGATAATCTTTCGGATGAACATGCTTCACAAGCTTCAGCGTTTGGGCTTGTACATCGTTAACCCGCCTAAATCCATCGAATACTGCGCGGATAAATACAGCCTCTTAACCGTTCTGGAAGAGAACGAGGTTCCGGTTCCGCGTACCGTGGTGACTGAAAACGTTGATGAAGCGTTAAGGGCTTTCAAGGAGTTAGGTGGAGACGTTGTTGTAAAGCCAATTTTTGGTTCAAGAGGAGTAGGGTCAGCAAGAGTTACAGATTCGGAAGTTGCCACCAGAGTTTTTAGAGCTGTGAGGTTCTCTCACGGTGTAATATACATTCAAGAGTTCATTCCACATGGTTTCTCCGATGTGAGAGCCTTCGTCATCGGCAACCGTGTTGTCGCGGCGATGAGACGCATAGCCAGAAGTTGGAAGACAAATGTCAGCCAAGGAGCAAAACCCCTTCCCATAAAACTTGACGAAAAAATTGAAAAAATCGCCGTCAAATCCGCAGGTCTAATTGAATGCAAGGTTGCCGGTGTGGACATTCTGGAAGGCTCTAAGGGCTGCTTCGTCGTGGAAGTTAACAGTCAGCCAGGCTGGAGAGGATTACAATCCGTCACAAAAGTCAACATCGCGGAAAAAATTGTAGATTTCATCCTCTCAGAACTCAAAAAATAAAGAAATGTTACATTATAGGCGCGTTTAGCTAAATCCTAACAACTAAGTCCATGGAAGAGGCCAGTTTGTCTGTTAACAGTCTTTCTCTAGCGGTTATTCC
>PIYA01000024.1 GCA_003601785.1 Candidatus Bathyarchaeota archaeon | reverse complement strand
ATGCAAAACGCTTCTTGGTTTTAAGGGATGTTTCCCAACTTGATGTATCTCATGATAGGATTCGGAATACGAAATAAGGCTCCGTCGATACATTTTTCTGTATAAGTTGCAATGCTTTCATGGTAATAATCTTGGTTCAACTGAAAGGATTTCAAAAGCTCACCCCTGTAGAGGAAGCGCTACAAAAGTTCTTGAAAGAATTACAACTTAGGAAACCACGAGCGGTTGTAACGCCTTTAGGCTCTGCTTTGAATCGCATCTTGGCAGAAGACGTGGTTGCAAAAGAAAATTTACCGAGATTTGACAGGTCAGCTGTGGATGGATACGCTGTTAAGGCCGAAGACACCTTTGAGGCTTCACAGTTTAAACCAAAAGTTCTTCAAATCACGAATAAGAGGGAAATAGGTGAGCGGCAAGCAAAGCAAGTGTGGACTGGCAACCCCATTCCAAAGGGTGCAAACGCTGTTTTAATGCTGGAGAACACCAGACGCGTTAACGGTAAAATTGAGGTTTGGATACCTGTGGCGCCCGGTGAAAACATCTGTAAAGAAGGTGAGGATGTCTCGAAGGGGGAAGTCGCTGTGAAAGCTGGGATTCGTTTAAAACCTCAACATTTAGCGTTGATGGCTGCTTTAGGAATTAAAGAGGTTAAGGTTTTTGATAAACCCAAGATTGCCTTGCTGGCCACCGGAAACGAACTTGTGGAAATAGGTGTTAAACCGCGGGAAAATCAAATTTTTGAGGTTAACCGTTTAGCTCTTTCAGCTTTATGTCAAGAACTGGGCGCTGAAACGTTAGATTTGGGCATAGTAAAAGACAATGCCACTGAAATTGCGGAAAGGATAAAGTTCGGAATCGAAAAGGCAGACATGGTTATCACTACGGGTGGAACAAGCGTTGGAGTTTCAGACGTTGTTCCGATGGCTGTTAATAGTCTTGGAAAACCAGGTGTTCTCGTTCACGGCGTCGCCATGCGTCCAGCCATGCCAACCGCCCTGGCCGTTGTGAATAAAAAACCAGTAATCATTCTTTCAGGCAATCCAGTAGCGGCTATGATAGCTTTTGAGGTTTTCGCCAGACCCTTGATATGCAAAATGTTGGGATTGAAGAATGTAGAGGCTCGACCAAAGTTAAAAGCTAAGATAACACGGAGAACAGCAACGGTTCTTGGGAGAAAAACGTTCATTCGTGTTCGCGTCTTTCAACAACGAAACGGAGAGTTTTTTGCGGACCCTATCAGCACTTCTGGTTCAGGTGTGATTACAACCATGACAAAGGCTAACGGATACGTGGTTGCACCGGAAAACCGTGAAGGCTTGGAAGAGGGTGAATCTGTTACAGTGCACTTATTCGACGATGTGGAAGTGGTTGATGAAGATGTTTAGAAAACTATTGACACTTGACGAGGCAAAGCAAGTTATCCAGCGACGCTTCAAACCTAGACCTTTGGGTGTAGAAGAGATTTCACTCTTAGACGCCTATAACCGTGTGTTAGCGGAAGACGTAAAAGCCACCTTAAACATTCCGCCTTTTCACCGTTCAATAGTGGATGGATACGCTGTAAAAGCGGAGGACACCTTCGGCGCGGAAGAGAACAAGCCGGTAAAACTGGAAATCTGCGGAAAAGTCAACATAGGTGAACTGCCGAAAATAACTCTCACAAAAGGCACAGCGGCAGAAATCGTAACTGGTGCGCCGATGCCGGAGGGGGCAGACGCTGTTGTCATGGTTGAACACACCATACGGAAAGATGATGAAGTTTACATCTACAAAGACGTTGTCAAAGATGAGAATGTCATGAAAGTTGGCGCTGACATAAAGAGGAATGAAACAATTTTGAAAGAGGGAAGATTGCTTCGTTCAAGGGAAATCGGTGTTTTAGCCGCTTTGGGCTTAGCGAAAGTTAAAGTTTACAAGATTCCCCGCGTCGCGATTCTTTCAACGGGACCGGAGATACTCAAACCCGGCGAAGAACTATCTCCCGGAAAGATTTATGACATAAACTCCTATAGCTTGAGTGCAGCGGTGTTGGAGAGCGGTGGAAAACCAGTTTACATAGGTGTTTTTCCGGATGAGGTAGCCAAATTGCAAAAGGCATTAACCCACGCTCTCTCGTCCGCAGACATGGTTCTAACTTCGGGTGGCGTCTCAGTGGGACCTAAAGACGTTATGCCGCAGACGTTAAACTCCCTTGGAAAGCCCGGCGTTATCGTCTGTGGAATAGCTATTAAACCTGGAAAACCTACAACATTTGCGTTGATAGGTGAGAAACCAGTTTTTTCTCTTCCAGGTCAGCCGACTTCTGCGTTGTTAACTTTTTATCTACTTGTTCGTCCGATAATTCAACGTTTAGCTGGAAGAAAAGCTGAAAAAAGCTTGAGAACCACGGCTTTCGCAGCGACAAGAATGTTTCCAGCTAGGGGGAGACGAACCTTTATAATGGTTCAACTGAACCGTGGAAAATCAAATCGGTTGATAGCTGAACCCGTTCCAACAGGGCTTTCAGGGGCTATAACAACGTTGGCGAAAGCTGACGGATTTGTTGAGTTAAGTGAAAATCAGCAGTTTATAGATATAAATGAGAAGGTTACCGTACATCTTTTCAAAAGTCTTGAAGAAGACTAGCTTTCCAAGACACTCCTTCTAGCTGCTACATAAATTGTGAAGATCCATGTGAAAATTAGATATGCAATTACGCTTACATCGAGAGTTAGGCTTGTTCCAAAAGCGTAGTAGAGCATAAACGCTGAAAACGTTGTAGCTATGAAGAAAAGAGCGATGACAACCCAGAGAGACCAGCTTCTCTTGTTAAAGAGTCCATATGCGGCTACTAGGCTTAGTATTCCAATCAATCCGATGTGGATGAGGCTGAAATTCATTGCCAATATTACCATGGAGATTATTCCGGCAAGCGCGTAAAAAACGAACGCTGCAAACATGCCTATGCTTTCAATTTTCAACTTGGACTTAATCGACATCTAAACCGCCTTTTAACTTAAATGCATTGACGGCAATGCTAATAAATTTAATGTTTCAAAAATCTTAACATCTTTGCATTAATTTAAGCTGGATGAGAGAAAGAGTTTAGAGCTACTGAGAGATTATAACAGATTCAAAATGGAAAATGGAGAATGAAAGATGAGTTATCGTGAACTTTTTGTCTCACAGTCAAACGTTTTCAGCGGTTTCCAAAAAACATTCGAAAAGGCGGATTACGTGGTTTTAGGTGTTCCCTTTGACGCTACAAGCACTTACAGAACCGGAGCTAGATTCGCCCCAAACGTGATTAGAGAGGCGTCCTTAAACATTGAAACCTACAGTTTTCGAACGGACATAGACGTAGAAGAGTTAAAACTGCACGATTTAGGTGACTTACACGTGTTAACGGAAACCGAGAAAACTCTGGAAAGGCTAGCGCTCGTCATCGGAGAGATTGTAAAGAACGGGAAAACTCCGGTAACAATCGGCGGAGAGCACACAATCACGTTAGGTGTTATCAAAGGGTTAGAGGATGAGTTTTCAAAATTAGCCATCGTGAGTTTTGACGCTCATCTCGACCTAAGAAACGAGTTCTTAGGGCTGAAACTCTCTCACACAACCTTTATGCGGAGAATAAACGAGGAAGCAAAACCAGCGAAAATAATTGAAGTTGGCACAAGAGCTGTCTGCAGAGAAGAGCTGAACTACGCGGAAAAAGCTGGAGTAGAATTTTTCACAACACATCAAATCAGAAGGAAAGGAACCGAACACGTCGTGGATCGGTTAAAAGAAAAACTAAGTGAATACGAGAAAATTTACCTGTCTATTGATATGGATGTTCTAGACCCGGCCTACGCTCCAGCTGTTCAAAATCCAGAGCCGGAGGGACTTGAGCCATACGCTCTGCTTGACATCTTAAGCGGCGTATGTGACAGACGCGTGATAGGCTTCGACTTGGTGGAAGTTGCACCACCTTATGACCGTGGAGTTTCAGCGGTTCAAGCGGCAAAAATAATATTTGAAGTGCTATGCCAAATAGAAAAATCTAGGAAAAGCAAATAGATTTTATTCTCTCAACAGTTTTGCAATGAAAAATCCGTTGCACTGGTGGATGTGTGGATAAAGCCTTCGACACTTTTCAATCCCCCTCAAACCTGGCAGACCTATTTTCGATTTTATCTTAACCAGTGAAAAGTCTGGATGCCATTTCAAGAAGCGTTCTATGAGCCTCTCGTTTTCCTCAACCGTTATACTACAAGTGGAATAAACCAAGAAGCCCTTAGACTTCACCCTTTCGGCACAGTTGTTTATCATTTCCCACTGGATTTCAGTCATTTTATCCACAGAACGCCTTGTAAGTCTCCACTTGGATGATGGTACCCTTGCAAAAGCACCTGTGCTTGTACACGGTGGGTCTAGAATCACCATGTCTGCTTTTATGTTAAGAGGCAGAGGATTGCAAGCGTCAGCGATTATTGGAACCGCTATTTTTACACCCATGCGAGCAACTTCATTTCTCCAAATATTCATCCTACGCCTTGAATAATCCAAGGAATAAATAACGCCTTGGTTCTTCATAAGTTGGGCTAGATAGGTGGTTTTGGCTCCAGGAGCTGCACAAACATCGAAAAGAGTTATTCCAGGTTTCGGATTTGCAACTTCGGCTGCAAAACAGCTTGCTTTATCCTGTATATAAAACAAGCCTTCCTTAAAGCTTAAGGTTTTAGTCAGAGGACGCCTTGTGCTTATCACTTTGTACGCGTATCTTAACTTTTCAACTTTTTCAGCTTTAACTCCTTCTCTCACAAGTTTTTGGATTATTTCATCTTCCGAAGCCTTGAGCGTGTTCAATCTGATATAAGTAGGTGGAGAGTTCATGTTTGCCTCTAACAGCTTCATAGCTTCGTTTCTACCTAGAAGTTTGAAGCAATATCTCACAAACCATGTTGGATGAAAAGTTGAAAGCCCAACCTTCTCCTCATCACTCACGCTTTTCAGAACAGAATCTGGACTCTGTGTCAATAATAAGCCTAACACATGTTCTATTTTTTGCAGAGTTTGCCATCCTAAAATAGAACGAGCAAGCCTAGCTATGCTTGCGGCTTCTTCTACATCGATTTTAGACCATTTTTTCGCTATTCTCGTTTGGTAAACATAAAGCCTTAAAAAAGCTTGGACACCGAGCTTGAATTCGCTGATTGCCCTAGGCTTCAAAACATTGTTTATGAACTTATCTATGAAGTTTTCTCGCCTAACGGTTTCACAAACAAGTCTGTGAGCCAGCCTAATAACGTTAGAATCTCTTATGCCTAACTGTCTGACGGTTTTTGCCAATGCTAAATGTTCACTTAGTTTTTGCATTTCCATCCAGCTTAGGGTTTCAATCGCAAGACTCCAAGCTTCCTTAAGCAACTGCTTCACTCACCGAACAGTTTTAAAACAGTGGCAACCACTTGTTAGTAAGAGTTTTAGCGTATCGCTTTCATATACTTAATGGGTCCAAGGTTTAAAATGGTTCAAACACGTCTAGATGATTATTCAAAGACCAAGCATCCAGAAGAAAAGGAAGCGGAAGCCTTACCCTTCACGGAAACTATAGAAAAAGAAAGAACAAAACGTGTTTTTCCCCCAGTTGCACCTGAAAACCTGCCGCCTTCATATTTTGTTTCAGCAACATACGACGGAAAAATCAGAAAAGCTCTAATCAAGCTCTACGAACCTACATCAGCCAGAATCTACTTCTGGTATGATAACACAGGACACAAACCGTATTGTCTAACAAATCTTTCTCCCTACGAGCTTGAAAAAATAGACCGTGTGGTTAGACATCCAGGCTTTGACCATGCAGAAATTGTGGAAAAATTTGACCCTTTACTTGACAAAAACGTGAAGGTGACAAAGGTTGTGGCGAAGGACCCGTTGGCCATCGGGGGTCGAGCAAGAGGTTGCTTAAGAGACATAATCCCAGAAGAATTTCCAAAGGTTTCAGAAGTTCCTGTTTCTCGAGATGAAATAAAGGTTTGGGAAGCCAAGATAAAGTACTACCAGTCATATATCTACGACAGAAACCTTTGGCCTGGAATGGTCTACGAGGTTAAAAACGGTAGTCTCGTTCCGAAGAAGGTGGAACAAGCTGAAAGAATGGTTAAGCAAATATGTGAGACGTTTAAGAAAGCTACGGCTGAGGAGTTGCAGTACATTGAGCATTGGGCTAGACTGTTAGAGTATCCGGCTCCAAAGTTCCGTCGCGTAGCCCTAGACATAGAAGTTTATTCACCGATACCAACAAGGATGCCGGACCCTCGAGAGGCAGCCTATCAAGTTGTTTGTGTTTCACTTTACGGTTCTGACGGAAAGAAAAGAGTGCTGCTGCTGAAAAGACCAGGTGTTCGCGAAGGAAGTGAACGTTTACCAGCGGGTGTAAACCTCGAATATTATGATTCCGAAGAGAAGCTTTTGAGGAATGTTTTCGATGCCTTATGGGATTACCCTTTTGTCATAACGTTTAACGGAGACGATTTTGACCTTCGCTACTTGTTTCACAGAGCGCAGAACCTTGGTTTCAGAAGAGATGAGATTCCGATAGAGATGGGTAGACGTGTTTGTTTATTAAAATACGGCGTGCACATTGACCTATACAAGTTTTTCTTCAACCGTTCCATCCAAATCTACGCTTTCAACAATCGTTATCGTGATGTTACCCTTAACGATGTTGGCAGAGCGTTAATCGAACTGGAAAAAATTCCGATTGAAAAACCAATTGGTGAGCTAACCTACACTGAACTCGCTGAATACTGTTTCAGAGACACCGAAATAACCTATAAGCTCACAAGTTTCGAAGACGACTTAGTTATGAAACTAATACTGATATTAGCCAGAATCAGCAGCATGCCGATGGAGGATGTAAGCCGCCAAGGAGTTTCACGTTGGATAAGAAACTTCATGCATCATGAACATAGAAGAAGAAACATGTTAATTCCAAACGCTGAAGACATCCTAGCCAAAAAAGGTAAGACGTCGACAAAAGCCATCATAAAGGGTAAAAAATACAAAGGCGCAATCGTTGTGGAACCGGTTCCAGGGATTCATTTCAACGTTGCGGTCATGGACTTCCCAAGCCTATACCCCTCAATAATAAAAGTATGGAATCTAGGTTACCAGTCCATCTTGTGTCCACACCCGGAATGCAGAGACAACATAATCCCAGGCACCACCCATTGGGTCTGCAAGAAAAAACGTGCATTGGAAAGCCTATTAATCGGCTCTTTAAGAGACCTGCGTGTCCAATGGTATAAGCCGAAATCAAAGGATAAATCGTTATCAGCGGAAATAAGGAACTGGTATAGGCTTATCCAAGGTGCATTAAAAGTGATTTTAAACGCAAGCTACGGGGTTTTCGGCGCTGAAACCTTTGATCTTTACTGTCCACCAGTGGCGGAGGCAACAGCAGCCCTAGGAAGACACTCAATAACCCAGATAATCAACAAAACAAAGGAACTAGGCATCCAAGTCTTATACGGAGACACGGACAGCGTCTTTCTCAAAAACCCAACAAAAGAACAAATCAGAGAACTTGCCAGATGGACAGAAAAAGAACTGAAAATGGGATTAGACGTAGACAAAGTCTACAGATACGCAGTTTTCAGCTCAAGAAAAAAGAACTATCTAGGAGTTCTAGAGGATGGAAGCGTGGATGTAAAAGGCTTGACAGGTAAAAAGCGGCACATACCACCCTTCATTAAAAAAGCCTTCGACAAAATGAAAGAACGCTTGGCTATGGTGAAGACCCCAGCGGACTTTGAAGAAGCGAAAAAAGATGTCTGCAACATAGTTCGCGACTGTTACATGAGATTAAAAAGGAGACAGTGGGAAAGCCTAGAGGAGCTGGCGTTTAACGTGGTGTTAGGCGAAGCACCAGAACATTACGTGAAAACAACCCCACAACATGTTAGAGCAGCCAGAATTCTGAAAGAAAAAGGAATAGAGTTAAAGGCAGGAGACTTGATAAGCTTCGTCAAAGTAACCAAAGAACCCCATGTAAAACCTGTGGAATTGGCAACAAAAAACGAAATAGACGTCGACAAGTATGTGGCTTATCTTCACTCAACCTTTGACCAAGTCTTAGACGCTCTAGGCTTAGACTTCGACGAGATAATAGGACTAACGAAATTGGAACGCTTCATGTAAACTGTAAACCTAAGGGTGATTTTATGGCGCTTTCTTTCCAACATATTTTTTACCTAACCCGCTTCGGTGCAAACTCTCCAAAAGTATAAAACCTAAAACGTCTATTGCAACAAGTGAACCGATGAAAATGCCGAGCAATCCAAGCTCTACCGGAACATCAAATATTAACCATAGGTATCCTCCAACAATCAATGTTACAACCGCGGTTTCAACAAGACAACCTAAAAATCTGTGGATAATGTTGCCTCCTCTCCCAACATACCACGCTAAAGTACACGCAACAAAGTTTGCAATAGTTCCACCGACAACGTCGATAATACCCAAGCCGCCATAAACATTTGCAACCAAACAACCTAAGCTCAACCCAAACACTGCTGGCATGCCAAATAAAATCGACAATGGAAGCAATGCATCTGCAACCCTAACCTGATAAATACTGAAGCTTATAGGCGCGAGAAAAACGACTCCCGCAGCATAAAGTGAAGCAAAAACCGCTGTTAAAGCCAAGTCTTTACTTTCTAACTTCAATTCTTCACCTCCTACACCGGGGTTTTTATGGCGGAACGGGTGGAGGTCCACTCACCCGCCAACAACACTTACATTACCGTAAAATGCTATAAAACTTACTGTTTCGCTTCAACGTTCTCAGCCTCTGCTGCCACCTGCATCTCAGGTTCGCCGCTTACAACTTCAGCATCCGTTGCTTCCGATTCAACACTTACATCTCCAACAGGCTCTCCATGCTTACTTGAAAACAAGAGGTCAGAAGGCGGAGAAGGAGCATTCAGCATTGTTGACAGAAGATACATAGCTGTGAATGTTTGCTGATAAACCTTATGAAAAACATACGGAACTTTCGTTTCAGGGTCAACCTCTAACATTTCATTTATATTCGCATCCTTCCCCTTCAAGGTCGCTACACCCTCAATTTCAAACTTAACAAGACTAGGCTTTGTGGTTAAAAACAGCCTAAAACCAACCTTAACCATCTGGCTCCTGCGCTCCTTTTCCTCTAACCTTGCCTTTACATCAAAATTAACTGTGCCCCCCTCAGTTTTCTCGACGAGTTTAACACCTAGTATACTCTTTATTTCAACGTCAACTGAAACATTCGGGACATACACCGCTGGGCAAATAATCGATTCCCCACATCAGCTGAATGAACTCTACTACGTACTCCTCGCTATAAGCCTATCACCAACTTGAATTTGCCTTTTGTGCGTAACATTGTAATACGCACATCTTTGAAGGGAGATTTTAGGAGAAATAATGAATTAGAACAGCGATAAACGTGGAAGCCGCTACCAAAATTGAAATTATTACCACAACCTTACGTTCACTTAAAGGACGATGATAAGTTATAAGCGTGACTAAACTTCTCCTATGGTCAGAAA
>PIYA01000023.1 GCA_003601785.1 Candidatus Bathyarchaeota archaeon | reverse complement strand
GGACGCAACGCCAAAATTATGATGGTGGCGATTACCCCTGTGAACGTTACGGCTCCAAACTTTCTGACATACCACAACACAAGAATTAACGAGGTTACGCCGAGTATGTCGCATAGAAACGGCATATGGGTTGCGTTCCAGAAGATTGGCGCTACGTATGCGCTTAACACGCTCCACAATGCTGCGAACAACGCTATCGCAGTGATGTCTCGGCTTGTGAAGTACGCCATGGTAACACCTTTTAACAAATTCGTGTTACCCATTGCTCATAAAAGCTTTATGGTTAAACTTCACAGATTCTATCATAAAGTGAAAGCTTATGACAAGAATAGTTCGTGTGGGTGTAACATTCCCACCTGAGCTGCTGAAAGATTTCGACGATCTGATCAAGAAAATGGGATATGAAAACCGTTCAAAGGCTGTTCAAGACGCTGTCAGACTCTTTGTCTCAGAACGCAAATGGCTTCAAGAGGAAAAGGGCGTCAAAGCTGGAATCTTACTGTTGCTCTATGATCATGAAGCGAGAGGGTTGACCAGTGCTCTCACGGATATTCAACATCACTACTTGAACGTTATATGTTCAACGATGCACATTCACCTAAGTGAGAGAGACTGTTTGGAGGCTATAGCTGTTAGAGGTGAAGTCTCGGATATTCGCAGATTAAATGATGAGTTGGCTTCTAAGCGTGGTGTGAAAATGGTTAAGACTGTACTTGTTGCGACTTAAACCTTATAGGCTTCCGCAGACTGGACAGTTGGCGTTTCTCTTCATTTTCACGATTTCAACAGCCATCTCCCTTCCGTCTATGAATAACATTCTTCCAACAAGAGGTTCACCCAAACCCGTTATGAGCTTGACTGTTTCGATGACTTGAAGCGCTGCAAAAAAGGCTGGTGTTGCACCCAAAATCGGTATGTTTTCAACTTCTGGAGGATTTCTTGGGAAGATGCATCTTAAGCATGGTCCCTCACCGGGCATTATGGTTGTTATTTGTCCGTGCATCTCTGAGACGCCGGCGTGGACGAAGGGGATGTGTTGCTTTACACAGTGCTTGTTTACGATGAACCTTGTTTTCCAGTTGTCCATTCCATCCACAACCACGTCTGTTTTTCCTATGATTTCTTGGACGCTTTCCTCAGTGATTTCTTCGATCACCGTTTCAACTTTGATTTCTGGGTTGAACTCCTCGAGTTTCTCCTTCGCAACTTCAGCCTTGAATCTTCCAATGTCCTTTTGCCAGCACAGAACCTGACGGTTCAGATTTTTCAACGTGAACCTTCCTTTATCAACGAGAACTATTCTTCCGACACCAGCCGCTGCGAGGTAAAGCGAAGAAAGACAGCCCAACCCGCCTACGCCGACCACAACAACCTTTGAATTTTTCAGTTTCTTCTGTCCTTCAACTCCGAAACCACGAATGGACAGTTGTCGGCTGTACCGTTCTAACTCTGACGGAGATAAGCTCATGTTGTTTCACAGACTTCTGTAGTTGCTGAGTAATTTTATTATTTTGGGTTTCAACATGAAAGGAGATTGGAAGGCGCATTTATAGCAGAATGTTTTTTACAAGAGTGCTTAAAATGTAGCAAACCGCGGAGATGACGAGTCCCATAGTCACGTATTCCGCAATCAGGTTTAGGCGTTTCATTTTTCTTATATCCGCTACCACCACGCTAAGCATCACAAGTAAAAGAGTCCCTATAATCCATGAGACACATACCGCTGTTTCGAAGGGCAGGATTAGGACTGGGAGAGAAATCAACATGAACATCAAGATTGTAGCAAAGAAGCAGTAGAGAGTGCTCTTCCATATCTCAGCTCTTCTGTGAATTGTTTCCGTTTCCTCTGAAACGTGGACTCCAGCGGCGTTGGCGAATGAGTCAGCCATTCCTGTGACTAATATGCCTATAAAAAGGATGATTTTATCCTCTAACGGGCTTAAACCCATCAGAACACCTAGGGCTGTGATTATTCCATCCATCATTCCGAACGCTAAGCCTTGAAAACCTTCCTTATTTATGTTTTCCATCAATGGTTGATGAGCGAATAGCTTTATAGGTTTTACGTGAATTTTAAACTCGAAAAGAAAACCTTAATGGGTCAAGGTGCAAAGTTTGGAAGTGAGGATAAGGTATCTAAGCCGTGAAATGGCGAAACTCTTCGGTTCAGATAAGAAGAGAGAGATCATAAGTTTGTCTGACAACGCTAAGTATGAAGACCTTTTAAACTTGCTTAACGAGAAGTATAAGAAAGCCGTTGAAACCTTGTACGGTGGCAAATATCGGGAGATGATGTCAGACGTTTTCATGTTTATATGCGAAGGCAACTTTGTCGAAGGCATGAGTGATAAAAAGATAAATCCTAACAGTGAAGTATTAGTGGCATACGCCGACATCGGCGGTTAAATCTTATTTGGGATTTTCCACCCAGTGGGCGCCTTTCTCCGTTATCTCCTTCTTCCAGATCGGTGTTTCGGTTTTGATTCTGTCAACCAGTTCTGTTAAAGCTTGGAATGCTTCCTTGCGATGTTTAGATGCAACTAGGACGTACATGACATCCTCTCCAACCTCCACTTTTCCAGTGCGATGCTCCGCCACAGCGTCTATTATTCCATACTTCTTTTTCACGTCAGCCGTTATTTCCTCTAAAACCTTGGGTGCTAGCGTTTCGTGAGCCTCGTATTCCAGCCTTAAAACCTTCTCATCTCTAAAGGTTCCTCTCACGGTTCCCACGAAAACCGCTATTGCACCTATCTCTCTCGACGACTTCTTAAGCTGATCTATGAGAGACTGCAAATCGTCAAGTTCTGGAGAAACCTTCACTTTCACAGCTTAACCTCCCGAGGGCAGGGGCATGATATCTATGACATCTCCGTCTTTAAGCTTTAATTCCGTCAGATCAGAAGGTTTGACGAGGTTGTTGTTGACGCTTACCATCACGCTGTCCTTTATTTTCAGCTTATCAAAGATAACATCAGCCTTGTTGCCTAGGGTTTCCGCCAGTTTTTCCATGGCGGATGTAAAGCTGGAACCTTCTTCAAGTTGTAGGTTAACTTTTTTCACACCCAGCCTTTCCCTTAAGCTCGCGTAGAACCTTACAGTAACCTTTAGGTTTTCCAATTTATTATCTCATCCACCGCCGACAGGTGGGAGTATTGAAATGTCATCTCCATCTTTAAGTTTATATCTGAGACCTGGACGTTTTTTTCCTTCGCGGATTGAGGTGTATGAGATTCCGTTTATCAGAACCAAGTATTTAAGCGAAGGAGTCCCATCTCTTTCATACTTGATTTCACTGTCTTCTATCTCAAAAACTTGGATTTTCCAGCGTTCGGAAACTTTTGGATGCTTGTTTGGTATGTGAGTGAGGAGTAAGTCCGCCAGCGTTGTTCCTTCTTTAACCTTGTATTTCTCCTCTCTCACACCCATCAGTTCGCGTAGATTTGCAAAGTAATTCACGTTCACTTTCGGCATAGGTTTCAACTGCACAAGGCGTATTTTGTTCTTAAATTTTCAAGTAAAGGTTTATATTAAGTTCTTTGTCTCAAATCGTGTGTTATGGAGAGAAACGGAAACGGGTAAGGAAAAAAATCAGCGGAAAAAAAGAATCTTGACTTGTCCAAAATGTGGTTTCAAGTTTGACGTGAGTTACGCCCGAGTTTTCGCGTGCAGTGGATGCCCCTCGGTTGTATCTTGCAGCTATGTGAAATGTCCAAAATGTGGTTATGAGTTTCCAATTCGCTGATTCCAAAAGAGAAACACAAATCAGAGTTTATAAAAACGAGGGCTATTGTCCTTTTTCAACGGCTTCATTCAGCTCTTTCAAAAGAACGTCAAGGTTCGCACCGTAGCTTCTCGCCACATCACCTATTTTGAGCATAGCCATCTCAAAACGAGCGTAGGGACATGTAGGACAGTATATTCCGTGTTTCACCAGAACAGAGCTTGTTCCAGGATACCTTAAAATCTTTTCTAGAGTGGTGTTTTCCGTGATTTTCTCCTTTGACATTACATTTCCTCAACTGGTTATTCTCACATTTCCTAAAATACTTGACGCTTAATTAACAGCCTTAAAGACGCTCATGAGAGCCTTTGCTATGTTCTCTGCAGCCTCTCGAAGTTCCTCTGTCATCTCAGCTCCGAACTCTGTTGTCTTAGGCTGTACACCCAAAAGCAGAACCTTTGCATTCACGGTTTCTTGAAGAATCCCAGCTAAAACGTAAAGCGGTATAGCATGGGTTGATATGGTTACACCTGAAATTTTTTCCGGTGGAATAAGTCTTGCTTCACCTGGATTAGCCTCGAAATGCGCTGCGTCAATCATCAACACGTGTGAAGGGTTAAATCGTTTTATTTCACCTATGAAGTTTTCAGGAACTGTTTGGCATTCCAAGAGCTTAACGTTTTTAGGAACCTTCCCCTTGAGCAGCTTGACTATTTCTATACCTACCGCATCGTCTCCACGCATAGGATTTCCTATGCCTAACACAACTAGGATTTTGCAGTTTTTCAGCCAACCTGTAATCTGCGCTGTCAGCGTCAAGATTTAGTTTCTCCTTGTTTTCTTCCGGTTTAGAGGATTGTTCCTTTGTAGAATATTGTGGCTGGGCAGCCTAAACATTTTCCAGATGGATAGCAAGGTTCTTCGCTGCATCGTTTTCCACACGGAGATTTTTCCCTCTTTTCATACCACATTTTAACGGGGACAACCAAATCCTTCGCTGTTGTTATAACCACGTTAAATTCCGCGTCTGTAACGTTCGGATTTTTCCTTATATGAAAGTTGATGCAAGACTCAATCGCTGACAGCTTCTCACTTATGAAAAAGAGGCATAGGTTGTGTCTTCCAGAGGTGATCAACCCGTTTATGTACATTGGACAGTTCTTAAAGAAATCTAAAACCTTCCAAGGGTCTTTAGCGGTCATGTCTATCTTAGCCATGTAAAAGTTCGCCTTCTTCAGGTTTAAGCCAACAACATGCTCTATAAACCCGCTGTCCTCCAACTGTTTTATTCTCGCGTACACCGCGGGCTGGGACATCTTTAGCTTGTGGGCTATCGCGGTTTGGGACATCTTCGGGTTCTCCGTGAGAAGAGAAATAATTTTCTTGTCGGTTTCGTCAATTTTTCTCAATTTTCCACCCCATGACTAAACGATGAGTTCTCGAAACACTATTGCGCTATTTTCAGCTATATTTAATTGAACTGTAACTTATAGTTTATAAAAGTTTTTAAAAAATAACCTATTAAATATAGAAAAGAGACGTTTCGTTCCAAAAAAATTAAATAGCTTCTCACAATTTCTTTTATAACTCTTAAGTTAAGGTTAAGTGAAACTTATGTTAAAAACCTCGAAGGCTCAACAGAAAGTGTTGCTCTATGACCCTAAACGATGCACGGGATGCCGATACTGCGAGATTGCCTGCGCCTTCTACCATTTCAAAGTGATAGACTTCGAAAAGGCTCATTTACACATAGAATTCGATGAGAGAAAAGTTGAGTTTGAGGCAATCTATTGCCAACACTGTGATGAACCGGTCTGTGTTGCCGCCTGCCCAAACGATGCGATAACAAAGGATGAAGAAACTGGATGGGTTAAAATAAACCCCTCGATATGCATAGGATGCAAAACATGCACAATCGTCTGTCCTCTATCGGTTCCATGGTTCAACGAAGCCTTTCACGTTTCAATGAAATGCGACTTCTGCGATGGCGACCCTCAATGCGCAAAGTTCTGTTCTCCGCAGGCGATAAGAGTCGCGACCAGAGAAGAGGCTTGGGAGTTTAACAAGAAAAACTACCTGGAGGTTCTGACTTGACGGAAAAAGAAAGAGAAATAGTTGAGTGCATGCGGAGAGAACTCGGTTCAGACCTTATAGATGCGAAAACACCCCGTGAGAGACGGGTCTTCCTAAGGATTAAACCTACGGCGTTAAGGAAAGCCGTTAACGCTTTAAAAAAGAATTATTCAACCCTTCGTTTCATGACAATCTCAGCCGTTGACCACGGATTAGACTTTGAATTTTTACACCACTTCCACGTAGACGGAGCGGTTGTCACCCTGAGAAGTGTGAAACCGAAAGAAGACAACACTCTAGAATCAATCACCGATATCATTCCAGCCGCAAACTTCATAGAAAGAGAAATCACAGACCTCTTCGGCGTAAAAATACCGAATCATCCTAAACCCGGAAACTTAATATTAACCAAGGATTGGCCGGATGACAAGCGTCCGTTGAGAAAACCGTTGGAGGGGGAGCTTCCACCGCAAGCCAGACCTGTGGCTGAAGCCTTGATATCAACAAGCTGTGTGGCTCCAATCTCAAGGTATATGGAGAGGAAGCGTGAGGAAGCTGGCCTGCCTAAAACGTCATCCTTCGCCTTTACAAACGAGAAAGACATGAAGGAATTCCACGGAATCATGAAGGACACAAGTCTGTCTAAGAAGGTTGGTTTCGACTGGAAGAAGAAGAAATTGCGGTATAGGTGAAATGGTTATGGTTAAGTATGCCTCATTCCTCGGATGTCAAATCCCAATGAGAATACCAAGCATTGAAATCGCCTCAAAAAAGGTGTTTGAAAAAATAGGTTTGGAAGCCGTTGACCTTCAAGGATATTCATGTTGTCCGGAGCCTGTTATCTCCCGCTTGCTCGACAAGACAGCTTGGCTGGCAACATCGGCGCGAAACCTGGTGTTGGCGGAAGAACTTGGATTAGACCTTATGACCCTCTGCAACGGATGCTATGAGACTCTTCTGGAGGCAAATGAAATCCTTAAACACGAACCTGAGGAGAGACAACGAGTGAATGATATTCTGAAGACTTACGGAAGAGAGTACAAAGGCTTGGTTAACGTTAAACACGCTGTGGAAGTGCTCTACGAAGATGTAGGACCGGAAAAAATCAAGGAGCACGTGATAAAACCTATGAAAATCCGTGTTGCGATGCATTACGGCTGCCATTTGTACCGTGAACCAAACGGCGGAGACATAACACGGAAACCGAACATGATGAAAGAGTTGACAGGGTTGACGGGTGTTGAAATAGTTGATTACGGACTTGAACGGTTGTGTTGCGGATACCCAAGCATGCAGGCGGACGAGGAGTTCTCGCTCAAGCAAAGGTTGCTTCCAAAGCTGAAAAACATAAAAGAGGCAGGAGCCGACGCCGTGGTTTTAACATGTCCAGCCTGCACCATTCAGTTTGAGATAGGACAGATACTGCTAAGGGAACACGGCATCCACTACAACATCCCATGCATAAACCTGATGGAACTCCTCGCGTTATCCTTCGGAATCCCATCCAAAGACCTGCACTTGGAGTTCCACAGAGGACCAACCTCACAGTTGGCTGAAAAAATAGAGGGGGGATATAAATGCCTGAAATAGTTCAGATTGGACCTTATCGTCCACAACTCGTGGAACCTGAACGTTTCGAGCTTCTGGTGGAAAACGGTAAGATAATAGACGTTAACATTGAACTGGGTTATGTGCACCGTGGAATAGAAAAGCTCTTCACAACAAAGACATACATGCAGAACCTTGCACTAGCCGAACGCATCTGCGGAATATGCTCCGGAGTGCACACACTTTGCTATGCACAGACAGCTGAAAGCGTTATGAACGTAAACGTTCCAGAGAGAGCCAAGTACTTGCGCTGTATCTACATGGAATTGGAACGCTTGCACAGTCACTATTTATGGTTTGGAGTGTTAGCCCACAGCCTCCACGAACACGACGTATTTCTAAGAATAATGGGAGAAAGGGAGCAGGTTCAAGATTTGCTTGAGTACTTAACCGGAAACAGAATGAACTACTTGATTAACACAATCGGCGGTGTCAGAAGAGACATCACACCGCAAAAAGCTGAGAAAATCCGAAAGGTCCTCAAAAACATGAATGAGCTATCAAACTATCTGCTGTCCCTTCTAGGTGAAAATGGAACATTCACGAAAAAAACGAGGGGGGTAGGCATTTTACCAAAAGAAAAAGCCCTAAACTTAGGCGCCGTTGGCCCGACACTACGCGGTTCAGGGATAAAAAGCGACGTGCGCAAGGATGATCCATACGCCGCATATGGAGAGTTAGACTTTGAGATTGTGACGGAGAAAGACGGTGACGCATGGGCTAAATCCCTTGTTAGAGCGAGGGAAACCCTTGAGAGTATAAAGATAATTGAACAAGCCTTAGACAACCTTCCAGACGGAGAAATAGCGGTGAAACCCGGCGAACCGTTAGAGAAGGAAGAGGTTGGAAGAGCGGAAGCGCCACGGGGAGAGCTCGTCTATTACATAAGGTCGAACGGAACAAACATTCCGGAAAGAGTGAAGGTTAGAACTCCTTCCTTCATGAACGATTTCACCTTGATTGAGATGCTCCGCGGAGACACGCTTCAAAACGCCAGAACAATAATCGAAAGCATCGACCCATGTTTCGCATGCACAGATCGCGTGACGGTTGTGGATGCAAAAACAGGTAAAAAACGAAGGGTGGAGTTGAAATAGTTATGACCGAGAAAAAAATCTCCGTTTATCGTTTCATGTCAGCGGGATGCAACGGCTGCGACGTGCAGATACTTGAATGTCTGGTTCCACGCTACAAACTCGGTGAACTGGGCGTAGAGGTTGTTTTCACACCCGAAGAGGCGAATGTTCTGGCGGTAACGGGCGGCATAAACGTCAAGGGAAAGGAAGAACTTAAGAAAGCCTATGAGAAGCTTAAGCCGCCGAAGCTTGTCGTAGCCATCGGCAACTGCGCCATCACAAAAGAGATATTCGACAAGGGTTATCCAATGGTTGGTCCGCCAGATCAGATAGTTCCAGTGAACTTTTATGTTCCTGGATGCCCACCGAGACCCCAAGCCATAGTGTCAGCCATAGCGAAAGCCTTAGGTGTAACCCTGGAGGAGAAGGAGGATTACTGGGGCACTCCTGAGGGGTTCAGAGGGAAACACGAGTTTGACAGTGAAAAGTGTATAGGCTGCGGTGCATGCGCGCAAGTCTGCAGTTCAGACGCGATTGAAATTTTAGAAAACGGTGAAAAAAGGATAATAAAAGTTGATTATGGACACTGTTCCTTCTGCGGTTTCTGCCAAGACGAATGCCCAACTCAAGCGATAAAACTCACAAGAGAATACCACTTGTTAACGGACAATCGAAAGATTACCCACGTTACGAATGAAGTTGAAATGTTCAAATGCAACGTTTGTGGAACATACTACGCGCCGTCACGACAGATTGACTGGGCTGTTGAAAGGATAACAGAAAAAGTGAGTATATACAGAGAGTACAGCGTCAACCTAAAAAAAGCCATGGAAATATGTCCAAACTGCCGAAGAGAAATCGACAACATAAGAAAAGCTAAAAAACTACTGGCGCAACTTTCATCAAAAGCTCAAACACGGTATAATTAAACAAAATCTCAACGCTACTAACTCTTAACACATTTTCCGCTCCTTTTACAAACTGTTTTAAAATCCATATTTGCAGTTCACAAATATTTTATCAAAGCTTCATGGATTCACATTTAAATCTACGTTTAACCCTCGAGGGCGTTCAGTTGCTTCAAAACAACCTTAGGAAAATCCTTCTGGAAGCCGTTGATGAGGGATTATCCTCTCTAGGGGATTCTCCTAAGCAAGCAATATTCTTCCACCTAGAAAACAC
>PIYA01000022.1 GCA_003601785.1 Candidatus Bathyarchaeota archaeon | reverse complement strand
GATTCTCTTCTAAGCGTATAACCTCCATGATTCCGTATCCAACACAGATGAACATGCTTGCGCTTATATCCTTGAATATTTGGACGTTATCTTGTATGCCGAGTTTTTTCCCGATTTGTTTATGGCTCTTTCCGAATTCTAATCCAGCCTCGAAACCAAGATAATAAAGAATGGCTTCCGCCGCGGAGCCTAACCTCTTTCTAAGGTCAACCACGAACCCTTTGGTTCCGATGTCACGCAGAAGAATCGCTCTGCTTTCACCGATTTTCAAAGGATTAGACACGGTGTCAGCTATGAAACCTTTAACCTTCGGTTCTATAACTTTGATTTCTTCCACAAAATCTATGTTCTTTGCTCTCTCAACCAAATCCTCAATCCTAGCTTTGGTTTCTGTGAAATCCAAGAAGGCTAAAACCGTTACAGGCTGCCCAACCTCCACGGGTCGGGAAAACGACAGATAACGAGTGATGACGTTTTCTTCAGCAAGCATAGAAGCCAACTCTCTGAGAACGTTGGGTTTCGCCTCGCCTCGAAGAAGAACACCGTAAAGCTTTCTCTTCGGGCAAACCAAGAAACGCCCTATGTCAAAAGAACTCAAATGTTATCTCCGTTTTCGGTTTTATCTGTCAACAATATTTAAGACTTGTGCAAATTATGTTGGCACAAACTCGTACAGTTTCCCTATCTCAGGGTTAGTCTTCCCTTCTCTTACAAGCGCGAAGTTCACGTCAACGATTACGGGTTTTTCAAGGAGGTAATCCTCGTAGGCGAGACGTAGTGAATCATAATATTTTCTGGCTGTCGCGTGGTTCTGAGCTGAGAACATTATAATCCAGTCGTATTCACCGTTGACGTAGAGAACGTTTATGAGACGCACATTCTGTTTGTGAGGTTCACCCTTTGTTATTCTGTTCATTATTAATTCTGCCAGTTCCTTACTCATAGGCTTCATCTTCAACAACACAATATATAAAACATGGTTTATTTTGCTTTCATCAACAACCGCCGTGTAACCCCAGATCACATTCTCTTCCTCAAGCTTCCTCTTTCTACGCCACACCTTCTGTCTATAACTTCCCATCTCCTTAGCAATCTCCCTCACACTCTTAGTGGGATTTTCTATGAGACGTTCCAAAACATCATCTCTATACAGTTTAACGTTACGTTTTGACTCTTTTCCACTCATTTTTACATCATCTGTAACATTAATGTTCAACAAAACTCTATATTTGTCCCAGCTAATAAATCTTAATGAGGTGAAGTTGAAATGAGCGGGAAAAAGGAGAAATACAAGGGAGAACTGGACTACGAAAAGATAGTGATATATCCGTATGAGTACGATAAAAGCATAAGGCAAAAACTTTACAAAACCCTTAAAAAACTTGGTATCTGCATTGAATGTGAACAGTACTAGCTCTGCACAGAAAGGAAAGCTTTCCGATGCTTTTGTTAGTGTTAGGAAGCTTTGGAACATAGTTTTATGCGGTTATCCCCGTTCTGGAAAGACCACGCTTGCGAGAAGACTTGTGGCTGACCATCCATACTTTGCAAGGATAGGTGTCGACGAGTTAAGAGCAATGCTCTTCAATGAATCTCCACCATGCCGCGACGAGTTTTTGGTTTATTCCCTCATAGCGGAAATTCGGGACATTCTGCTGGAAAAGGGTTACAGCGTCGTGATAGATTCAACAGCACCAGACAACGTTACCCGTCAGTTCCTCTTAACCACCAAGGTTAAAAACGTCAGCAGACTTCTCGTAGCGTTAAACGTTGACAGAGAGGTTCTTACACAAAGAAACATTCAAACCTTCGGCAACGCAGACGCTGTCTTTGCATGGGATAAACGCTGGGAAAGACCGAAAGGAGGCATTCCAATTTTCAAATTTAAAAGCAACACCATGGAAGAGTTTGAAGCTTATTACGCACGATTAAAAGAGCTGTTGGCAAGCGAGGTGCACCCCTTCAAACCAGAATTCCGTCCACCACTTCTAACATTGAAGGAAATAAGGGAAACTCTCAAGAAGTTTTTAAAGAAATCAACGTAAAACTAGTATTCTATACCCTCTCTGGCTTGGACACCCCTGTTAAAGGGATGCTTAATCTCCCTCATTTCCGTAACCAAATCGGCTGCTTCAATAAGCTCGTCTGGCGCGTATCTTCCGGTTAGCACAAGCTCAACATGCTTTGGTTTGTTTCTCACAAGTTCCAAAACTCTTTCAAGGCTTATCAAGCCTAGGCTTAGGGCAACGTTAACCTCATCCAATATTACTACGTCGTATTCACCGCTCTTCACAACGGTTTCAGCCAACCTCAAGGCTTCCTCCGCAAGTTTGACATCTTCCTCCGGCGGTGGTTTCTTTGTTATAAACTTACCTCTGCCGAAGGTTTTCAACGTGAGATTTGGGAGTTTGTCAACAATGTACCACTCACCGGAATCGAAACCACCCTTGATGAACTGGATTATGTAAACCTTTAATCCTCTGCCGATTGCTCTCAAGGCAAGTCCGAAAGCCGCCGAGGTCTTTCCCTTCCCGTTTCCAGTATACAGCTGAACAAATCCTTGTTTGAGTTTAGGCATAAGTTCAACACCCTCCAAGTTTCTTCTTTAAGATTTTTTCAGCCGCGCTCATTGGGTCTATCTCTCTTCGCAGAATCTTCTGTAAATAACTTTCGAACTCCCCTTCTTTTTCTAATTCCTCTATCATTAAACTTGCAACTTTCTCTTTTATGGCTTCCACAAGTTCTGTTTCAGCTTTTTCTCTGGCTTTTTCACGTCCAGCTTCTCTTTCCAGAAATCGTCTGTGTTCCTCTATTTTTTCAATAAGTTTGGCGACGCCATCACCTGTTAATGCTATTGTTTTTAACACCGGAGGTGTCCATGCTTGTTCCTTGTTGCTCAGCTGTAGCATCGCTCGGATGTCCATGACGGATTTGTCCACGTTCTCTCGGTCAGCCTTGTTCACAACGAATATGTCCCCTATCTCCATTACCCCAGCTTTTATCGCTTGAATCTCATCTCCCAAGCCTGGTGCGAAGACAACTACTATCGTCTGAGCCACTTTAATTATTTCAACCTCTGATTGTCCAGCACCCACAGTTTCCACAATCACCACGTCTCTACCTGAAGCATCCAAAACTTTCACAGCGTCTTTCGTTGCTCTGGCTATTCCCCCGAGATAGTTTCGGGTTGCCATACTGCGTATGAAGACACCTTCATCCACGCTTAGCTCTTGCATTCGTATTCTGTCACCTAAAAACGCGCCGCCTGTGAAGGGACTCGTCGGGTCCACAGCTACAACTCCAACGGTTTTTCCCCTTCGCCTGTACTCTCTGATAATCTTCTCGATTAGTGTGCTTTTTCCAGAGCCACCTGGACCCGTTACCCCAATCACATGTGCTTTTCCAGTGTGTGGATAAATTGAGGCTATTATTCTACGGGCTTTCTCCGGGTTGTTTTCAATAACTGTTATGGCTTTAGCTATGCTTCTACGGTCTCCGGCGAGCACGCCTTGAACTATCTCTTCAATTTCCGACAAGGACCTTACACGGCTTTGATTTTAACTTCTTTTGGGAGCGTTCTCAAAGATAAACTGCACTATTTTATCTGTAGGTGTTCCAGGTCCAAAGAACCCTTTTATCCCCAGTTTCTCCAGTTCGGGCACGTCTTCGTCTGGAATTATCCCTCCAGCCACTACTAAAACGTCTGTTAAGCCTTTCTGTTTGAGAAGCTCCATTATTCTCGGAAAAAGCGTGTTGTGGGCTCCTGAGAGAATGCTTAAGCCTATGACGTCAACATCTTCTTGAAGGGCTGTCTCAACTATCTGCTCGGGAGTTTGCCTTAAACCCGTGTAGATCACTTCCATTCCAGCGTCTCTTAAAGCTCTCGCCACGATTTTTGCTCCTCTGTCGTGGCTGTCGAGACCTGGCTTGGCTATCAGAACCCTAATCTTTCTTTCACCATGCATCTCCACCATCTCCTCTTAGATTACAATCAACTCTCTGTACTCTCCGTAGACGTCTCGTAGCACATCGCATATCTCACCTAGGGTTGCGTAGGACTTCACAGCCTCGATTATTGTAGGCATTAGGTTCACGTCTTTCTCTGCTTCATAGTGGAGTTTTTCAAGGGCTTCTTTCACTTTTCTGTTGTCCCTCTCTCTCCTAAGTTTTTGCAGTCTTGCAACCTGTTCCTCTTCAACTTTCGGGTCTATCCTTAAAATTTCTATCGGATACTTCTCTTCTATTTTATACTCGTTCACACCGACGATTATCCTCTCCTTCTCATCTATCTCCTTCTGATACTTGTAAGCGCTGTCAGCGATTTCCTTCTGGAAGAACCCCTTCTCTATAGCTGGTATCGCCCCGCCCATGTCGTCCAGTTTCTGTATGTAATCCATAGCTTTTTCCTCCATCTCGTTCGTCAAGGCTTCAACGTAGTATGAGCCTCCTAAGGGGTCTATCGTGTTTGCAATTCCGCTTTCGTGGGCTATTATCTGCTGAGTTCTCAAGGCTATTCTCACGGCTTGTTCACTCGGCAAAGCTAAGGCTTCATCGAAAGAGTTTGTGTGTAGGGATTGTGTTCCACCGAGGACGGCTGCTAACGCTTGAATCGTAACCCGTATTATATTGTTTAATGGTTGCTGCGCCGTCAACGTGAACCCCGCCGTTTGGACGTGCATCCGCATCCACCATGACCTCGGATTTTTGGCGTGGAAGCGTTCCCTCATTATCTTTGCCCATAATCTGCGGGCTGCTCTGAACTTCGCTATTTCCTCGAAGAAGTCGTTGTGGGCTGAAAAGAAGAAGGATAAGCGTGGAGCGAACTCGTCAACTTTCATTCCTCTTTCAAGGCATGACTCAACATAGGTTATTCCGTCATAAAGCGTGAAGGCAAGCTCCTGCACAGCGTTTGCCCCAGCCTCCCTTATGTGATACCCACTTATGCTTATCGGATTCCATTTTGGCAGATTCTTCGCACAGTACTCTATTATATCCGTGACAAGCTTCACTGAGGGCTTAGGTGGAAATATTATAAGTTTCTGAGCGAAAAACTCCTTAAGCATATCGTTCTGCGTTGTCCCTCCAAGCTTTTCCCTAGGCACACCTTGTTTGTCTCCTACCGCTATGTACATGGCAAGAAGCATCGCCGCTGGACCATTAATCGTCATGGAAGTTGTAACCTTGTCTAGGGGTATCCCGTCGAACAGAACTTCCATGTCCTTAAGGGAGGACACGGCGACTCCGCATACCCCTACCTCACCCTTAGCCGTGGGATGGTCTGAATCGTAACCTCTTATGGTTGGATAGTCAAAGGCTATGCTTAACCCTGTCTCACCTTCCTTCAGCAGATACTTGAATCGTTGGTTTGTCTGCTCCGCTGTGCCATACCCTGAGAACTGCCGCATAGTCCACAGTCTACCCCTATACATAGTTGCGTGCAATCCACGGGTGAACGGATACTCGCCTGGAAAACCTAAGTCACGCGTGTAATCCATGTCTTTTATGTCCTCCGGCGTGTAGACGCGTTTTATCGGGATTTCCGAGAGGTTTTTGAATTCGCTTTTTCTTTCTGGGCGTCGGCTAACCCATTTTGGCAGGGTTGTTTTTTCCCAACGCTCTCGTTCTTTAATTATCCTGTTGAGTTCCTCTTTGTCAAACATTTTATTGTGCTCCTTAGATGCTTGTTTAACTTAAATGACATTAAACCTAAAAAGTTATTTTCTTATCGGTTCAAAATATTAGAGTTCAACACATAGGCGACGAAACGTTATGTTTAGAAAAATAGCCATAATAGGCTGTGGAATGACAAAATTCGGCAGACACGAGGATAAGACGTTAACAGACCTTATGACAGAGTCATCACTTGAAGCGATAAGGGATGCTGGCATAGACGAGAAAGACATAGGCGCCATTTACGTTGGTAACATGCTTGCACAAGAACTTAACAAACAAACTTTGCTCGCAACAGTTCTAGCAGACCAGCTTGCACTGTACAATGTAGCGGTTGACGGAATCTCCAACGGGACAGCGTCAGGAGGTTCTGCTGTTAGAAACGCCTTTTTAGCCGTGGCTTCTGGCTTTTGCGATATAGCCCTCGTCACAGGTGTGGAAAAGATGAGAGGTTCACCACGCGACAAAGTTACGGATTTAATAGCAACCATGAGTCATCCGAGCGAGTACGTGCAAGGTGCCACGTTGCCTTCTCTAGCCGCAATGTTCACAAGGCTTTACATGCAGAAATACGGTGTTGAACGCAGGCACCTAGCGATGGTTGCCGTGAAAAATCATTCAAACGCTCTCAAGAATCCTTACGCGCATATACGGAAGGCTGTAACTTTGGAAGAGTTGCTTTCAGAGGATAACCCTAAAAACCCGGTTGTAGCTGATCCCTTAAGGCTTTATGATTGTTGTCCAATGTCAGACGGGGCGGCGTCTCTCATACTCTGCAGTTTGGAAGAAGCCGAAAAAATCGTTGACACACCGATAGTTATCGCTGGAATAGGTCAAGCAAGCGACAATCCAGTTGTCTGCGAAAGGGAAGACCCGACGGTTCTCGAAGCGTTACGAAGAGCTTCACAGCAAGCTTTCAAAATGGCAAAGATTACTCCCAAAGATATAGACGTCGCCGAGCTTCATGACGCTTTCACCATACTTGAAATAGCTGAAAGTGAAGATGCAGGATTCTTCAAGAAGGGCACCGGACATAAGGCGTTAGAGGAAGAAGTCACCTCGCTTGACGGAGAACTCCCAATAAATCCTTCCGGGGGTTTGAAAGCCAGAGGGCATCCGGTGGGTGCCACGGGCGTTGCTCAACTGGTTGAGTTGACGTGGCAGCTTAGAGGGGAGGCTGAAGCTCGACAAGTTAAAGGCGCTGAAAAGGCTTTTTCATGTAATTTAGGCGGGTTTGCAAGCAATGTTCTCGCCTTTGTTCTGGCTAGGGGTGACTGAGTTGGAGGAGAGGATGAAAGGATTCAGATGTGAGGGTTGCGGTTGGATTTCCACGGTTAAACGAGTTGTATGCCCTAGGTGCGGAGGGAAAAAGTTTCAGGAGGTTTATCTTAGTGGTGAATGCAGGTTGTTAACTTTCACTAGGCTTTACGCGGTCTCTGAAGGTGTAAAGGACATGCCTCTCACCCTCGGCGTGGTTGAGTTTGACAATGGAGCCAGAGTTTTAGGGCAGATAACAAGTGAAAAAGTAAGCGTTGGAATGAAGCTGAGGCTTGCTTGGGGACTTTTAAGGGTTGTTGACGGAAAAAAGATTTACGGGTTTAAGTTTAAACCAGAAAACTAAATCCGCATAATTAAAGTTCCATGAAAACCAAATAAGTTGTCGCTTACAGCCGGCTGCACCTTTTAATATCGAATGTGCAGAATCTAACTTCTCTTTCTTTCCCTTAGGAAACTGTGTCTTGCGGCTGCAACGTATTCTTGGAATAGGAATTCTTTGTTTTCTTTCCATTTGAATGATTTACCCGTTTTTTCATAAATTTTCCTTATTATCAGTATCTCCAAAAACTTTGCTCCTACACCGAAGATTTTCTCAAGTCCTTTAGTGAAATCGTTGATGCGATTCGGAATTTCCTTTTTCGAAATCTTAAATTTACGTTCTAAGTGAAAGTAGATTGCCCGTTTAGCCGAGTTCCCAAGCGAATCGAACGCTTCATCTACCGCTTCAAGCAAAAGTTTTTCGAATTTAGTTTTAGCCAATGGTTTTTCCTCTAATAGAGCGGCTCAGTATTCTCTTAGTGTTTTATATAACCTTAAACTTTTAAAAAAGATTTCTAACTTTAAAGCTTCAAGCTTCACCATTTTTCTTTCTCATTAAATCTTGCAAGTTCATCACGGTGGATTTTATCCCAAGCCACTGTTGCACAGCGAATCCTATGAAAAACCTGAACCACACGGTTAAGAGTCTGGTTAATATGGTTGCGGTTGCGCTAACATCGGGTGGGACGCCTAACAGAATATACAGTGTTGACATAGTGATTTCGGGTAAGCCTACCTCAAAGGGAACCCCCAAAGGGATAGACTTAACGACAACCACTATGGAGCACGTTACAATCACAGCGCTCCAGTGAATTTCTGTGTAACCAATCGACAGGAACACCAGGTAAGCGGCTGTGAAACTAAAAATCCAAGCGACAACCGAGGAAAACGATGCCTTAGCAAGGGTTTTTGGGGCGTGTCCGAACTCTTTCATTGAACTGTGAAACGTCTTTGCAGCTTCTAAGATGTCTCCCCTAAACTTTTGCAGTTTCCACCGTCCCCTAGATATGCGCTCCAGAAACCCTATTGTGACGTCAACAATCTTCATGGTCCATCTCTCCTTAACGCATAGGAACAACAAGAGTGCGAGGAAAATTATTGTTGCAATGGCTAAGAACATTATTAGGTTAAGTATTGTTTGGTGAAGATGCCTTTCTATAAGCAGTGTTATGGCTCCCAGAAACAGACTTAAAACGTTTATACCCATGCCTATAAGCCTATGTGCTACAAGAGAGGCAACAACTTTTCCAGTCACTCCGTTATGTTCTTTTGTAACCAGATAAACCCTTGTAATCTCTCCGCTTATGGATTCTGCTGGGATAATTAAATCCACGAATATTCCAAACCAAACGTAAAGAAACGATTTTAGAACAGAAATTTTCACGGAAAGGAAATTGAGCAAAAAATGCCACGATAGGGCGAAGAAAAAAGTGTCCAAAACTATGGTGACCGCCGCTAACACGTAAATGTACAGGTCGGTGCGTTGAGCCATCGCGATTATCTTCGGGATGTCAACGTTGAATATGTAAAGGTATAAGAAGAAAGCCAGTAAGCCTAACACTGGCAAGAGAATAGTTTTCCATGAAAACTGAAACTTTTTTGAAGCCATTCAAGTTTGCACCTAACGATGAAAGGCAAAACCTTGAACACGACTTATATATTTTACCTATATCTGCTTTAAAATTGAAATTGTACGTGTTTAAGGAAATTCTGGTTTAAGCTTACCGAGTTTCTTATCCAAGCACGCCTTAATAAATCCATAGTACTCCGGGTCCGGTCTTCCGGGACGGCTTTTGAATTCTCCGTGGAATTGGGATGCGAAGAAGAAGAAGTGGTTGGGAAGTTCTAGTATCTCCATTCTCCTTCCATCCGCGCTTTTCCCAGAGAACACTAAACCGTTTTTTTCAAGTTTTTCCAGATAGTCAAGGTTCACTTCGAATCTATGGCGGTGGCGCTCGTAGATTTCACCGTTTTTATACAGCGTATATGCAATTGTGCCCGGTTTCACGATTATCTTGTGAACTCCCAGTCTCATGGTGGCTCCCTTGTATTCTATTCCTCTCTGCTCCGGCATCAAGTCTATGACCGGATACGGTGTGTCAGGGTTGATCTCTGTGCTGTTTGCCTCTTTTAAGTTGCAGACGTGGCGGGCGAACTCTATCACCGATAGTTGGAAACCATAGCATATCCCTAAGAAGGGGATGTCGTTTTCCCTTGCAAATCTGATAGCCATCAATTTTCCCTCCGTTCCTCTGGGACCGAAGCCGTAGGGGACGAATATTCCGTCGAAATTTTTGAGACTTTCAACTTCCTTTGGATTTTGTTCAAACCTTTCAGCCTCTATGTATTGTATGGAAACCTTCGTTCTGCAAGCCGCTCCTGCATGTCTCAAGGCTTCGTTCATACTTACGTAACTGTCGACTAATCCAGCGTATTTGCCGACCAAGGCTATTTTCACCTCGTGTTCAGGATTCAATAGAGCGTTCACGAAGGCTTCCCATTCCCTATAGTTTGGTTTTCGTTGTTGAAATCCAAGTCTTCTGCAGATAAAGTCTCCCATTCCCTGCTTGTCCAGTATTAATGGAACCTGATAGATGGATTCGACTGTGTAGGAGCAGAAAACAGCCTCTTTTGGTATCGTACCGAATAACGCTATTTTTCTCAAGGCTTCCTTGGTTATCATTTTATTACATCTGGCGACGATTATGTCTGGTTGGATGCCTATTCTTCTCAACTCGTTGACACTGTGCTGTAAGGGTTTAGTCTTCATCTCCTTCGTAACATCTAAGATTGGAACAAGAGCCACGTGTACATACAAGGTGTTTCCGTAGCCTACCTCCAACCGCATCTGTCTGATAGCCTCCAAGAACGGTAAGCCTTCAATGTCGCCTACGGTTCCACCGACCTCTGTTAAGAGCGCATCCACGTTTGATTTCTTGGCGATTGAACGGATACGTCTTTTAATCTCGTCGGTTACATGCGGCACAATCTGTACGCATCTTCCTAGAAAGTCGCCTCGCCGTTCTTTCTCAATAACATCCTTGTACACCATTCCGGTTGTGATGTTGTTTTCCCTTTTCAAGTTCAAATCTAAGAACCGTTCATACCATCCTAAGTCTAGGTCTGTTTCACCTCCATCATCTGTCACATAGACCTCACCGTGCATGTACGGGTTCATCGTCCCAGCGTCAACGTTCACGTATGGGTCTATTTTTATAACCGTGACCTTGTAGCCTCTCGCTTGAAGCATCTTACCTATGGAGGAGGTAACTATCCCCTTTCCAACAGAACTTAAGACTCCGCCTGTGACAAACACGTACTTAACCATAATATCACAACAACAAATCACTAAACTAAACTTACAAGTTTTAAACTCTTTCGCATCTCCGGTCTTGACAAAGGATTTTACAAGCGAAGGTTTATATCCAACCCTAATAGGATACTGCGGAAGGAGAAAACTGAAATGAAAGGAGAAGGAGCCATAGTTTTCATAACAGTTTTCATCGTGTTCCTAGCGGTTACCCTTGGATATCCAGAGTTTCCTCCCGGAAAAATCCTTTATGAGCTTTTAGGCATCTTAGAAACGGAATATCTCGTGCTCGGAGTTCCAGCAAATCTACTTGTTAATGCTATCATCAACGGAGTTATCTACGGTGTTATCCTCTGGCTGGTTTTCACTTTCGGTTACAAACGGATGAAAAGCTAAAAGGTAAACATATCCCATTTTATTTTAAACTTTGAATCTTTTCAGCTTGACCTATAATAGCCTTCAGCTGCTTCTTTTTTAACGGTAAACTGTGCAGGTATCTCCCTCGAAGCCTTAACTCCTTCAAAAAAGTTTCCTTAATCGGCAACGGCTTCTCAAACTTTATAACGTACTTGAACTCTATGGCTTTTCTCCAGCCGTGTTTTTCACATTCACGTTGCTCTTCCTCCGAAAGTTCATCCTTTTCGTAAGTATCTTCTATTACACCATATCCGATGACAGCGTCGCCAAGGCGGGTTTTATGCACAAAAATTATGGTTTGCTCTGGTTTCCATCTTCTGCGGGCACCGGTATAGTAAATGGCTCTGTCAAAAACTTGTTCAACCCAAGTTTTGGTTGATATTCTTAAAATGTAACCTTCAGCTTTTGTCATTATATTATCATACTAAGGGATTATAGCTATCTTTATTTCTTTTTTGGAAGTCATAAGTATATCGAAGGCTTCTCTTATGTTTTCCAACCTCATCTTCCTCGTTATCAACGGTCTCACATCTATCGTTCTTGAAGCTATCAAGTTTAGGGCTTTTCTGAAATGCAACGGTGTCGCGTGGAAGGAGCCGCGTACCGTTAACTCTCCGTAGTGAAGCTTTTCCGTGTTAACCTTGATTTCCGTTCCAGGTGGACATCCACCGAACTCCAGGACAGTTCCGCCTTTCCTCACGAGTTTTAGAGCTTGCTCCCACGTGGATGGTAAACCTATGGCTTCTATCACCACGTCTGAACCGTATCCACCGGTTAACTCTCGAACTCTTTCAACAACGTCTTCTTTCCCGGCGTTGACAGTCTCATCCGCACCCAATCTTTCAGCGAAGTTCAACCTATCCTCCACCAAGTCAATGCTTATCACTCTCCCAGCGCCGAACTTCTTAGCCGTCAAAAGATGCAACAAACCTATCGGTCCAGCGCCTATTATCGTCACGGTGTCACCAGGCTTTATGTTCGCCTCCTCGGCACCGTGCAACACACAAGCCAGAGGTTCCGTGATTGCCGCTTCCTCATAGGAAACGTGCTGCGGAATCTCCTGCATGTTCACCAAGACCATGCGGGCTGGAACTTTGATATACTCAGCGTAAGCACCCCAAAGCCAAATCATGTTCTCGCAAAGATTGTACTTTCCCTTCTGACACATTGTGCAGTGTAGACAGGGAGCGCTGTTGCCGGCGCGAATCCGCATGCCCTTTTTAGGCCACTCTAAACCTTCTCCCACTTCGACGACTTCTCCCGCCCATTCGTGGCCAAAAACCGTTGGCAGTTTTATGACTTTTTCAACGTAGCCTCTTCTGAAGATTTTCAGGTCTGTTCCGCACGTTGTCGCCGCCTTAACTTTTACGAGAACTTCTCCAAGACCAACCTTCGGTATTTCAACGTCTTCTATCCTTAGGTCTTTCACACCGTAAAGCATGGCTGCCTTCATACTTTTCACCTGTTCAAAACTATAACCTTCAAGCTCTCCTTGTTTTCAAGGGCTGTTTTGAAAGCTTCCGCCGTGTCCGCAAGCTTGAAACGATGGGTTATCAGCCCTTTAGCGTTTATTCTACCGGATTTTATAAGCTCCAAGGCTGTTCTAGTCTCTAAGTGTGAGGTTGAATAGGAAGGAATTATCTGGATTTCGGAGAAAAACAATTCCTTCGGGCTGATTTGCAAGTATTCTCCGGGCTTGGTTGGCGCGAAAACGCAGAGTTTACCACCCTTACGGCAGACACTCAAACCAGCCTTGTACGCTTCTATGCTTGGAGCCGCTACAATCACAAGGTCAGCCCCAACTCCGTCAGTTTCAGCCTTAACAACCTCCGTTAAATCTTCTCTTTCAGGGTTAACCGTGACATCCGCCCCGAATTTTTCAGCCATACGCAGTCTAAAGTCGAACAAGTCGCTCACAACGGTTTTTGCCGCTCCGAAAATCTTTGACAAGGCTGTGTGAATAACTCCTGTGGTTCCAGCACCTATTATCACAACCGAATCGCCAACTTGTATTCCGCTTTTTCTGAAGGCTCTTACGCAGCAACCGATGGGTTCGATCAGGGTTGCCTCTTCAAAAGAGAGCTTTTCCGGAATCTTTAATGTGTCTATCTGAAGGTTTGGGGCTGGAACACGGAAGTACTCTGCGAACCCTCCTGGCTTTATGTTTGTTCTGTGAAACCGTTCGCATAGAGTGTAGTCTCCATGGGTGCAGTAGTGACAGGTTAGACAAGCCACGTGGTGATGGACAAAAACTCTGTCGCCTAAGTTGAAGTCTCTAACCTTGCTTCCGGCTTTGACAATCACTCCTGCTGGTTCGTGTCCAAGAACTAATGGTGCCCGCGTTTTAAGATACCAGTCCATGAGGTCTGAACCGCATATTCCACAAGCCTTCATCTCAACTAGGATTTCATCTTCACCTATTTCCGGCTTAGGCATCTCCTCTATTCTGATGTCTTGTTGACTGTGGTACACGGCGACTTTCATTTCAGCTCAATGGTTTTTCTATCGTTAAACACTTAAGACTTTTCAAACAATCTATGTCAAAAGGTGAAGTTACCATGTATGTGACAAGCGTTGAAGAGGTTGAGACACAAGCGTTAGACATGGAAGGCGCCCGTGGAGTGAAGGTTCAATATTTGCTCCATGAAGGTGTAGGGGCAAAAAAATTGCAGTTAAGGCTTTTCACGATAGATGTCGGAGGATACACCGCGCTTGAGAAGCACAAGCATGAACACGAGGTTTTCATTCTCCACGGGAAGGCTCTTGTTAGGGGAGGAGACAAAGAGGTTGTCGTCAAAGAGGGCGGTGTCATTTTTATTTCATCGTGGGAGCTTCATCAATTCAAGAACATAGGCGATGAAAAACTTCAGTTTTTATGCACCAAGGAGCTGGTTGAGTGAAAAGCTTTTATAAAAGCTAAAATAATGCCTCTTCCATGAAAGTTGAGAAACCGGAGAAAATCGTAGGCTACGTTTTACTTGTCATAGGGTTAATTTTCATAATCATTCCAGCGTGGCTTGCATACTCGATTTTTTCAAGTGGAACACAAATACCTCAACTGGTTCCAACTCCAACGGGAAGCGAAAACGACTTCAGCAAAGCCTTCGCAATCTTCAGCAACGTCTGCCTAATCTTCTTCATATTTGCAATAATAATGTGGGCTGGCTCTATAATTTCAAGTCGCGGTGTAACCCTAATCAAAGAGGTAAAGTTGAAAGTAGCCAAGGCAAGTCCAGGCGGAGAAGTGGAAGTCGTTAAAGAAGAGAAAACCGAGAAAACCTAGTTTGAAAGTGCTTGAAGAAGTAAGATAAACAGTTTAAAGCCGTGTCTTACACAAGAAAATTAAAAATCATGTTATAATATCGCAGTAGCTTTTCCCTCAATTTTCTCTTTAATCTTCCGTAGAAACTCGGCGGCTGGGGCGCCGTCCACAATTCTGTGGTCAAAAGTGAGACTCAAGGTCATTACTGGTCTTACCTTGATCTCTTCGTTAACCACAATGGGTTTTTCACGGATTCTTCCAACGCCGAGGATTGCCGCCTCAGGTGGGTTGATTATTGGTGTGAAGAACTCAACTCCGTACATGCCTAGGTTTGTTATGGTGAAGGTTCCTCCGGTTAATTCGTCCTTTGTGAGTTTTCCCTGTCTGGCTTTCTCCGTTAATTCTCTGATGTTTTTGTCTATTTCCTCTAAGGTTTTTCTGTCAGCGTTCCGTATAACTGGGACGGTTAAGCCTTTTTCTGTGGCGACAGCCACTCCGATGTTTACGTCTTCGAAAATCTTTATCTGGTTGTTTTCTAGGGTTGAGTTGATTATGGGTTGTTCCTTTAAAGCCTCTGCTACAGCCTTCACGAGGATTGCTGTGTAAGAAACCTGAAGCTTGTCATGTAATGTTTTAGCCTTAGAAACGTCAACTTCCATTATCACGGTGCTGTGGGGTGCTGTCCTGAAACTTTTTGAGACGCGTTCGGCAGAGGTTTTCTTTAACCCGCTCAACGGAATTATCTCCTTGACTTTCGGCATGATTCCACGGGTCTCTTCAAGGAACCTTCTAACGTCTTCTTCAACTATTCGTCCTTCTGGTCCGCTTCCCCTAACGAGGGACAAGTCTACACCGTGTTCTCTTGCCAAACGTTTTGCAGCTGGAGAAGCTAAAACCCTTTTAACCGTTTGCGGCGCTGCCGTAACAATTTCCGTTTCCGAAAAGGGCTCGTCTGGAGCTGTTATAACCGCTAGGACAGCGTTAACCTGAGCGTCGTTTCCCTCTTGAACAAGAATTTTTCTCAGAACACCAGACGCTGGCGCTTCTAAGTCGTATGTGGCTTTTTCCGATAATATCTCAACGATTGGTTCACCCTTCTCAACCGTGTCACCCTCCTTCTTGTACCACCTGCCCACCGTGCCTTCCTTCATCGTTAGGCTCAGCCTAGGCATGACAACCTTGGTCACCAATTTAGACGACCTCTCTGACGGCTTTGATTATGCTCTTCTCGTTTGGAATCACGTACTGTTCTAACGGTGGACTAAACGGTATGGGTGTGTCCGGTTCAGCCACCCGTTTTATCGGAGCGTCTAAATAGTCAATTGCTTCTTCAGCAACCACAGCGGCTATTTCGGCGCTTACACCAGCGGTTTTGCAGTCTTCACTTACAACCAC
>PIYA01000021.1 GCA_003601785.1 Candidatus Bathyarchaeota archaeon | reverse complement strand
TTCACGGCTTCATAGTTACCAGATTTCAACGCGCTTAGATTAATAACCATGTCCAGTTCCTGTGCACCGTTTTCCACGGCTTTTATAGCTTCCAGAGCCTTTATTTCCGGTAGTGTTGCTCCGAAGGGAAAACCCACGGTTGAACAAACCTTGACATCAGAGCCTTTAAGAAGCTGTGAAGCCAGCTTGACGTAGATTGGGTTGACACACACGCATCCGAAACCGTGGTGTACAGCGTCCTTGCAGAGTTTTTCGATGTCACTTCTGGAGGCTGTTGCCTTAACATTAGTGGAGTCTATCATTTTAGCCAGTTTTTCCCTTGACAACGACAATTCTTAACCTCTCAGTTTAAACCGAAGCCGTGACTTTTATAACGGTTTCTATCCTTCGCGGATGTTTCTCAAAACCACAGGAGTCTTTCCAAAGTATTCAGCCGCCGTCAACACCCTCTTATCCTCTTTCTCAGCGGTCTCATAAACTTCCTTCAGCCACTTCTTAAACCGCACATCTCTAGGCAAGTGATGATCATAGATTATCAGTTCAGCGTCAGTCTCCCTTATTATTCGACACATGTTCTCGATTGCACGTCTAAGATTGATGAGGTTAAGCATGTAAGGTATAAGATAGGTGCTTGGACCATCCAAGATCAAAACGTTAGGATTCTCCCTTATTATCCACTCAGCCTGATCTTCAATAACCGGACCCTCAAGATCTGAAGTGTGAATAAACTTCTCGTCTTCATAGGTTATGATTGTGGAGATCACCCAGCCAACCCTCGCGTATTCAATTCCATGGAAAAAAGGTCTTGAAAACCTGATCCTCGTCTTTCCAAAACTGAAACTTTTTTCATCGGCGAACCTCACCTCACAGTTTTCATGATTAAACTCTGGAATCAGCTTCCAACGGTTCCAGTTCTCAACTCTTTTCTGAAACCACTTTCTTCCCTTCTCCAAAAGTTCAGTTTTCCTTTTCTGATAATCTCCGTAATCTCTACCCATCGCCAAGAGAAGCTGTTCTAACGGGTCTGGATATTCCTTCACTTCTCTCTTTTCAAGCAGTTTCTCAAACTTCACATCTCCGAAGGCTCTGCAGATGTGACTGTAAAAACGATAGGCTCTCATCCTCTGCGTGTCATTTATGTACTCGTTCGGATTCTTGGCTAAGATCAGCTTTCCCTCGTATAACTCTTTTTCAAAATCTGTGTAATGATCATGATGGTAATGCGATAAGACAACAACTCGACAGTTCTCACTAGCCTTTCTTATAGCCATTCTAGCTTGCTGCACCCAGAGTCTTTTTTCACTCGGAGAAGCGGGAAAACTTGGTTGCATAGCCGCTACGCCAGGGTCTATGAGAATAGAAACATCTGGTGTTTTCACGAGGGTGCAGGAGGATTTCGCTCCTAAAGAGTCAAACCAGACTGGTGTAAACTTGATTTTCCTAGTTTTCACGTTCCACACGTCTCATCGATTAAAGAATAGTGTTTCAGGTCTTTTCTTGAATGTTTTCGAAAAGACGCTTCCAAGAAGATTGCTTCATAACCGTCCTCAAAGTTTCACTGTAAATTTTTATCAGCAGCCTTTCTCCATCCTCTGTTGCCTTTGTTTTTTCGTATTTCTCACTAACCGTTGACACTTGCCGCGCAATGTCATGTGCAAGCTCCTTTGTTTGCTTCGAGTCTATCTCAATCTTTTTGCCGTTTTTCTCCACAACCAATTGAAGGGCGCTTAACATACCCCTCAAACGTTCCATATGTCCATGCAAAAAGTATTTCCGCAGTTCCTCGGGGACAACCTGCCAGTCTTCGATGAACAATTGGGCCGTGGGTTCATAGTATTTCTGCAAGATGCCGTGAGGACCCACTTTTGCGTATTTGATCCTTATTAAGCCTGCTTTACGCAGCATCGTTAGATGATGAGCTATGGAAGGTTTTGTGAGGGAAAGTTTTTCAGCCAGTTGAGTCTCCGTTAGAGGTTCGGTGGCTATAAGTCGTAGAATCTCTCTTCGAACAGGATCAGCCAAGAGTTTTACAGCATTAACATCTCGAACTATTTTAACGGCTTCCATGGACTTATCCTGTGCCTCATTTCATTTTTCGGGGAAATATTTATAAACAATTGTTAAACAATTCTAACCGATAATATAAATTTTCCTATATATGTTCCCTTTCACCTTTCAGGAGAAGGGGGTGATACAACATGGTGATTCGTGTAGCTATAGCGGGTATTGGAAACTGTGCGTCAGCCCTAGTCCAAGGAGTAGAATACTACAAGAACGTTAAAGACGAAACTGAAGTACCTGGGATTATGCACGTCCTCTTCGGAGACTATCACATCCGGGACATAAAGTTCGTTGCAGCCTTTGAAGCCAACGAGTTGAAGATAGGGAAAGACCTAAGCGAAGCCATATTCGCAAAACCCAACTGCTGCGCAAAATTCACAGATGTCCCCAAACTAGGAGTCACCGTGCTTCCGGCGCCCATCCTAGATGCAGTAGCGCCTCACATGAAGGAACCGTTCAACGCTTATGATCCCGAAGACAACGACCCCGTTGACGTGGCTGAAGTTCTGAGGGAAACAGAGGCGGACATGCTTGTTAACTTCCTACCAGTCGGCAGCTACAAAGGAACAAGGTATCTCGCCCAAGCATGCCTTGACGCTGGATGCGCCCTTGTCAACTGCATTCCAGAGTTCATCGCCTCCGATCCTGAATGGGCTCATCGCTTCGAAGAGAAAAAACTGCCGGTTGCCGGAGACGACGTGAAAAGCCAATTAGGAGCGACAATACTTCACAGAACCATCGTTGACCTACTGGTTTCAAGGGGCGTCAGAATAGATAAGACGTACCAGCTCAACGTCGGGGGAAACACGGATTTTCTAAACATGATTGACGCAAGCAGACTGACACATAAGAAGATAAGCAAGACGGAGTCCATTACAAGTCTCATCCCATACAAGGTTGAGGCTTGGGCGGGACCAAGCGGACACGTTCCCTTACTAGGCGACACCAAAATCTGCTACCTCCACATCAGCGGCAGAAAGTTCGGCAATCAACCCGTAACCATCGACTTGAAACTCACAGTGGAAGATTCACCAAACAGTGCTGGCATGGTTATAGACGTCATCAGAGCCACCAAAATAGCCTTAGACAGAGGAATAGGCGGTCCCTTAATAAGCATCTCATCCTACGCCTTCAAGCATCCGCCGAAACAGGTGCCAGATTACATCGCGCGCCAATGGGTTGAAGACTTTATAGCTGGAAAGAGAGAACGGTGATGAAGACAGTAATCTTAGCCGCTGGACGCGGACAACGCCTTCGCCCTTTCACCGAGAAATACCCTAAACCATTAACACCTATCCTAGGAAAACCCATCCTAGAACACACACTAGCGTTGATTAGAAACGTTGGAATAGAAGACTGCATAATAGTGACCGGTTATCTGGGAAACTTCATCAAAAAACGTTTAGGAGACGGGTCAAGGTACAACATCAAACTTCACTACTGCCACAACCCATATTACACGCTTGGAAACGCCGTTTCCCTAAAAGCAGCCGAGAAGATGCTTAAAGACGAGGAACCATTCCTTCTTCTGATGGCAGACCATTACGTCAGCCAAAATATTCTAGAAAAAGCTCTGGAGAGCGTCAACAAAGAACCGTTGTTATGCGTGGATGAAAGACCTCGCTATCCACCTCAACTGAAAGACGCGACAAGAGTTTTAGTGAACTCTGGAGGTTACATAATTGACATCGGAAAAAAAATCCCATTATGGAACGCCGTGGACACCGGAGTATTCTTGCTCGACAACACAATATTCAAAGTTATAGACGCGTTAGAGAAAACCGCATCGCTTTTGACGATCACGAACTGCATCAAGCACTTGACACTATATAAAAAACCAGTGTGGGCATGTGATGTCTCAGGTCGTTTGTGGTTTGACGTAGACACCCAAGAAGACTGGGCCTTCGTTGAATCCTTCTTATGTGAGGCTTTAAAGTGCCAAGAACGTGGGACGGGATAGTCTCCCAACAAATCAATCGAAAGTTCTCCCGTCCTCTAGCACGGTTCTTAGCCAGCCACACGAGAGCGTCACCAAATCAGGTAACGGTTTTGAGTTTTGCAGTGGCAGTTTTATCTGGTTTGGCTTTCTTCTCTTTCCAGCCTATACTGGGAGGGATACTAGCTCAGTTAAGCTCCATCTTGGACGGTGTTGACGGAGACTTAGCCTTTCTCACAAATAAAATTTCCACGTTTGGCGGTTTTCTAGACTCGGTTTTAGATCGTTACGGAGACTTTCTCATTTTAGGAGGCATGCTCTACTACACTTTTACCGCAAAAGAGTTCTGTACGTTGAACGTTCTGGTTGGAATCGCTGCCATAATCGGCTCTCTCATGGTAAGTTACAGCAGAACTCGTGCAGAGTCAGATTTAGACTTAACCTTCAAGGAAGGATTCGCTGGATACGCAGCCAACAGAGATGTCCGCCTTTTCATCATAATGCTTGGAGGAATCCTAAACCAAGTTTTCATAACGCTTTTAATTTTGGCTGTCTTGACGAACCTAACGGTTCTAACTAGGATTTACAATGCGAGGAAAGCGGTGATGCAATAAGTGATTTTGGGAATTGCAGATCACCCAAGCTTTAAGAAATCACTAGCAGAGTTTCTAGATTTCGCCTCTAGACTTAAGGTTGACCTAGTTGAGCTTAAAATGGACAGACTTGAACTTCTGAAAGCTTTATCTTCCGCCGAGAAAGCGCATCAGGTTAAACAACTGTTAGACACGTACGATTTCAAGTATTCTGTTCACGCTCCAAGCATCAACGTTAACCTAGCGAGTTTGAACCCCACCATCAGAAAGGCTTCTGAAAAAGTTGTGACAAATGCGGTGAGATTCGCTGCGGAAATAAACGCTGAATTCTCAATTTCCCACGTTGGAAGATTATCAAAAGATTATCCTAAAGGTTTTCTTGAAAAAGCCTTGAAAAATGCCGTAGAGACTTTGAAAAGAATTAATAAGACAGCTAACGATTTGGGCATAGTTTTTACGTTAGAAAACGACCACAAGGCAAAAGATTACATCCTCGCCGGTTATCCGGAACAGTTAAGTTTCCTCATCAAAAACGTTGGATGCAAACTCACCTTTGATGTTGGACACGCAAACACTCTGAAAAAACCGGAAGAGTTCATAGAACCATTGAAGGCTTTTATAGCGAACCTACATTTACACAACAACAATGGTAAGGAAGACAGCCACCTATCCCTTAGAAAAGGAAATATAAACTTCCAAGAAATTTTCGAAAGACTCGGAGACAGCATTACTAACACACCTTTAACGGTTGAATGCCACTCTTTCAAAGGACTAGAAGAGAGCGTAGCTCTGTTAAGAGAAAAGCTGGGTTAACCTTTGATAAGCGTAGTTCTGATTTTTTCGGCTAAACTCTCCGGTTCTTCCACGGCTTCTCCATCCCATAAGAAATACGGAAGCGCCCAAGCATCTGTGAAGCCCAACCCTTGAATCCCAGGTCTACTCATAATTCTCAAGTTCACGTTGAAATATTCCAAATGCCTATCCAGTGGACCGGACAGCAGAATCATGTTGAAGCTTATGTATCCTTGTTCATGATAGAATTGAAGAATCTTTGTCATACCCTCAGCTATTCCAAGCCAATCCTCATCGGTTAGTTCCAAGAGATGTGATTTGCCCTTAACTATCGCTTGCACCTCATTTAAGCCTCTTAGAGGCGCGAAGGGAACAAGCCATTCTACATCACGTTCTGAGAACAAGTATCTCTCATGATTTTCCTTTTCCATTGCTATTAAATCCGTCCAGTAATTTGATTCATTGCTTTCATAGTAAGCTCTGCTTTTTTCAAGCAACAGATTTGTCAGGTAAAAAGGCTGGTCTCTGACCAGTATTTGCATGTGAGGGTGAAATATGGATGAGCCAGCTGGTGGCAGATAGTTGAAGATGAAGACGGGAAACCTTATCGAGGGTTCAAGCGTTTCCAATCTTTTAAGGTATGCTGTTCCACCTTTGAAGCCGTCAAATATCATTTTAGCTGTGAAATCCTTCAGTTTTAAATGGTGCTCCTTTGACAAGACAGCTAGAACACTTCGCTCCGCATGCCCTAACAGGTTTGGAACGACAACAGCGTCGCCGAAAAATATTCTTCCTTCTTTTATAAAATCTCGAGTGAACATCGGCGTCTTTTCTCTGACACTTTCCGGACAGAAGGGACAGTTCTCTCTCGTCCTCTTAACCAAAGAGTCAAGCAGTTCCTCATCGGAAATCAAAAACTTGCTGACGTAGTTTAACATTCCCTTTATAACGGTGGTGTTGCGTCCAGTTAAGGGGTCTTTTCTATACTCAAACGTTATCGTATCTTCCTTAAAACCTTTCAAAGGGTTCAAAATCTTTGCGTGCTTAACCCTTTTTTCGAACTTTATCATTTAACCGCCTCTCTTCCATGTATCCTCTTTAAAGTTTTAAACCCTTTCTTTCACTTTGCCTTGAACGGCTATTTCATGGAAAGTTTCAAATATTTCCATATGCACCTAGGAATGGTGCAAGGACATGACCGAGAATTACTTGAAGAAAAAGGTTGAAAGCATTGAGGTTAAGAACAAGTCTATATCCCAGCTTTTGGCTGAGATGGCTAAGACGGCTTTTCAGGGTAGAAAGCTTGGAGAGACCGTTGAAGTTTGGGAGGAGATGCTGAAAGAGAAAGATTTAACGATTATCATGGGGTTGGCTGGTTCTTTAAGCACCGCTGGCCAATGGAAAATAGTTAACTGGCTTATAAAAAACCGTTTCATAGACGTTTTGGTCTCCACCGGCGCAAACATTTCAGAGGACATTATAGAAGCCATGGGTTCCAGCTACTGGCAGGGCAGCCCAGCCGTAGATGATGTTGCCTTGCTGAAAACTGACATAAACCGCTATTATGACGTTTACGGTTTAGAATCAGACTACAGAAAGATGGAAGAATTCTTAACGGATTTCATCTTCACCTTAGACCCAGATTATCCGTACTCTTCCATGGAGTTTCTGTACAAGCTTGGAAAATGGTTGAATGAAAAGGGAATAAAGAGCATAGTTGCCGTGGCTGCGGAGCATAAAGTCCCTGTTTTCTGTCCAGCGATAGCTGACAGCGCTTATGGTGAAGCGTTTCTGTTGGCGAAGAGCAGAGGTCACAATCTTATAGTGGATGGAATGAAGGATTTCTATCAGTTCATGAGCATCGGCGAAAAAACCGGTGACGTGGGAGTCATCTACATTGGAGGCGGCGTTCCAAAAGATTTTACACAGTTACTAGCTGTTTCACTTTCGTTAAAACTGAAAGATCAGAGAATCCCACGTAGGAAGGGGTTCGCTCGCGACGCGACAGGAGAATACTATTATCCACACAGATACGCGATTCAGATAACCACAGATTCTCCTCAATGGGGTGGCTTGTCAGGTTGCACCTTAGAGGAAGCCATAAGCTGGGGGAAAATCGCTAACGAAGGGAAGAGAGTTACATGCTACTGCGATGCGACAATAGCACTACCGCTTATAACACACGCACTAAACGAGAGAGTGAACTTTAAACGGGAAGCCCCAGATTTTTCATGGCTTCTCGACAAATCCTCATAATTCTCCTCACTTTTTATTTGAGATTCTGGATATAAGCGCGCTTACCATTATGGGTAGAATTACTGAAGCATCTCCTTCAATCATCACATGGTCTGCTTTCTCCTTTATCTTGTGCCATGAAACGGCTTCTCGAGGTCTTGCTCCAGACAGGCTTCCGTCCCACTCAACAGCGGTGCTTATATAAACAGCGTAGTCTAACCCTTCCTTGAACTGGTTCCACCACAAAGTGTGATGTTTTGAAATTCCCCCGCCTATTATCAAAGCGCCAGTTTTCTTCGCTGTAAAAACCAAATCGTTCAGCTCCGTCTCATCTCGCAGCAAGTCTACTTTGAAGTCATGTTCTTGTGAAAAAAACCATATTTGGTATCCAACCGCTCCATCTGTGATTCCCGGCACATAAACGGGTATACCATTTTCTGCCGCCCAATGTAAAATGGAACTTTCATTGCATATTCTCTTACCCATCTCTCTACACAATTGACGCGTTGAAACCTCTTTAACCCCTTCATCCCACAAGTTTTGAAGCAGCTCCTGCATTTTCTTTTCGATTATTATGCCGTAGCTCTCGTTTGGAACCAAAACGTTGCCCAGACGGTTTATTCCTTCTTCTCTAAGCTTCGCGTCGTCCATGAGGAAAAAGCCTTGGTAATAGTTTTTCCAACATCTCGCAACATCGTGGTCGAGCGTTCCACAAGTTGTAATCACAACGTCAAAAAGTCTCCTTTTAACAAGTTCTTTAAAAATTCCCCGCATTCCAGTAGCCACAAGGTTCGCTGGAAAAGAAAGAAACTTTACGCACTCATCATCTTTAATCATTCTCTCAAGTATTTTTACACCCAACGCCAGCTTTCCAGCCGTAAAACCCCAAGCCTTCTCCATCTGCAATACAAGCTCATCCACGGACATATCTTCTAACAGCTTATAGTCTTCAACAACATCTTTCAACATTAAATATTCCCATCCATGAACAAGTTGTTGGTGTAAAATAAATAACTGTCGAAAATTAAAGGCTGAAACGTTAATCTTTTAATCCAGCCGCCTGTTTAGCCTCACAGTAAGTCTTGTAAATCGCACTTGCAGCGTCTTCTATGGCTTCCCTCTCCTCTTCTGTTAACATGTCCCACAAGTCAGGCTCAAGAGATTTCGAAATACTCGCTGGTATCGTGACATACACCGGTTCCGGTATCATCTCAAAACTTCTCAGCCTTGAATAGCTTAGCACTCTACCTGTGTTAAGAATTATTCCTCGTATTATCTCGATGAAAGAGCCCGCTGGACCGTATCGTGTGCCCCCAAGCACTTTTATAATGTGTCTGCTGACTCCTTTCACATAATTTTCACATTTCACTTTATCAACGGTTTTTCCCGTTTCAGCCAGATACTCTTCCAGAGGCACTCCGTCAATTTTAACGGTGCTCCATAGTGGAACAGCGGCTTCCCCGTGTTCTCCCCCCACGTAGGCTTCCACCATGCGTATTGGAACGTTCAGTTCTCTGCTTAATATCGTTCTAAACCTTGAGGTTTCAAGATTTGTCCCAGTTCCTATTACTTTTCTTTCACCTTTAGCTACCTTGTCTGCCAGCGTGGTCATGGCGTCCACAGGGTTTGTGATTACAAAAAACCAAGCCTTGGGATTGTTGTCAACCGTGCTTTCAACTATTTCCCTTATTGTCTGAGCGTTTTTCGCCGCAAGGTCTCTTCTACTCATGGTATGAGTTCTCGGAAAACCGGCAGCCACCACTATCAAATCCGCATCTCTAACATGTTTGCTATGGTCGTAAGCGTTTATTTCAACGTCAAAGCCGTGGCTTGCCATCGCGTGATAAAGCTCCTCCCTAGTCATAGCTGCAACTTCTGGTGCAACGTCAACAAGAGACAACTCCGTCACGTACCTCTCAAAAATCAAATTGAAAGCAACCGCACCGCCAACCCGACCAGTGCCTACAACTGCAACATGAACCACTCTTTCACCCATCCCTAAACAAACCAGACTTCTCTATGAAAAGATAAACCTACAACAAATAAACTTTAACAAAATAGCGGGCCCGAGGGGATTTGAACCCCTGTTCTCCGGCTTTCCCCCATTGGATGCCCGGAGGCCTACGCACCTCTTTACGAGATTCGGCGCCTTAATCCATACTGGGCTACGGGCCCTCTAAAGGAAAATAGCTGCTGGCGAGAATTAATTGTTTGTGTGGTTATGTTTCGATTATTTCTTCGTTTATCCACCACGCCCGTTTTTTCCCTGATTTTTCTCCTTGATGATAGATTATTATTGGTTTTCCAAGCTGTTTTCTCGACGTTTTCTCTATTCTTCTCAGTCTGTTTA
>PIYA01000020.1 GCA_003601785.1 Candidatus Bathyarchaeota archaeon | reverse complement strand
GCTGTGGTTGTTGGAGCCGGTATTGTTGGTTTGTCAACGGCTTATCACATTAAAAAGGAAAATCCAGATGCTCAAGTTTTGGTTGTGGACAAGTTTAACGCTGCGGGGCAGGGTAGCACAGCTAAAAGTGCGTCTGCCTTCCGTTGCTTGTTCTCTTCGCATACAAATTTTATTCTTACGGATTCCTCTGTTGAGTTTTATCGTCATTTACAAGACGATTTGAAGGTTGATCTGGGATTGAAATGGACTGGTTATCTTTGGCTTTTAAACGAGAACATTTATAGGGAGATGCTTGTGATTTTAAAGAGCCTAGCTGGAAAAAGCTTTGAATACAGAGTGTATGACGCTGACGAATTAGCTCAAAAGTTGCATATGCGAACGGATCTGAGGGATGATGAGGAAGCTCAGCTGATGGGTTTAGGGAGCGTTTACAAGGGCGTGTTAATTCCAAAGGCAGGAGTAGTGGATGCTGATTCCATTGTTAGTTTTTACGAGAAGGAATTTTTGAGATTTGGTGGAAAAATTCAGTATGGCGTTAAAGTGGATAAAATACTTGTAGAACCTTATGAACCGTTAGGAATTCCTGGTGAACCATATTTTTGGCAGGATTCAAGGGTTGTCGGTGTGGATACTAACAAAGGTTTAATCAGAGCTAAAAAAACGATTTTAGCAGCGGGAGCTTGGATTTCACAACTTTTAGATCCTTTGGGAATTGAATGTTTCATTAAACCTAAGAAGAGGCAACTTTTCACAGTGGAAGGTGGAAGCGAAAACTCCAGCTCTAAAACAGCTGTTATTCACGAAAGGTTTCAATTCTATCGGTTGTTTACCTTTCACGATTTTGCCTAAACCAGAGGTTTACATCCGTCCGTTTCCTGATCAGGGTATTTTCTGGCTTGGCTATGCTGATGAGTTCCCACGGGCTTTCAAGCTTGAGGAGGAGCCGCAGCCTGAAAAGAATTTTTATCAGTATGGGATTTATCAGGTTCTGGTGAAGTATTTTCCACAGTTCAAGGATAAGCGCCCATCATCAGCGTTTGCTGGGTTATATGAAATTAACACTTTAGATGGACAGCCCGTGATTTTTGAAGAGAAGAATTTGATTGTTGTCGGCGGTGCCAGTGGAAGCGGTGTTATGAAGGCTGACGCCATGGGCAGGATTGCGGCAGCCCTTTACAGCGGCGAAGAATATGCTGTTTTATACGGAGATAGAAAGTTCAAGGTTGATGATTTAGGTTTAAAGGAGAGGCGTGTGGAGCTGGAAAAACTGATCATTTAAAGCCTTTCTTTTGAACGTTAAATTTTATTTAGTTTCAGACAGCATAGTATGCATTCATCTGAGGATGATATTATGCATGGTTGGAAAGGAAAGTTCTTACGTATCAATCTCAGTAAGAGCAAGGCTAAAGCAGAAAGATATGATGGTGTAATCGCAAGGAACTTTCTCGGGGGAAGAGGATTTGCCGCTAAGATTCTCTGGGACGAACTTAAACCGAGGGTTGACCCACTGTCACCTGAAAACAAGCTCGTGTTTGCAGTTGGACCTTTAACGGGTTTCTCGTTGCCTAGCAGCGGCAAACTTGTTGTTGCAGCGAAGAGCCCTCTGACTGGTGGTTACGGTGATGGAAATGTTGGAACTTACGCCGCCATTCACATGCGTAAGGCTGGTTATGACGCGGTGATTGTTGAGGGGAAAGCAAAAGAACCGACGATTCTGCTCGTTCAAGACAACCAAATAGAGTTTTTAGACGCTGGAGACTTCTGGGGTTTAAACTCTTTTGAGACTGAGAGAAAACTTAGAGAGGTTTACGGAAAAACTGTCGGCGTCTTGTCTATTGGACAGGCAGGGGAAAACCTTGTGAAGTTCGCAAACATTGTCTGTCAAGAGGGACGCGCTGGCGGCAGACCTGGAATCGGAGCCGTTATGGGTTCTAAAAACCTAAAAGCCGTCGTTTTTGTTGGTTCTGGAGACTTGTCTGCAGCAGATCCTAAGGAGCTAAAGAAGTTGAGCGCTGATGGTTACAGGGAGATTTTAACCAAGCCTAATTATGCTTTTTGGAAGCGGCAGGGCACTATGATGACGGTTGAGTGGAGTCAAGAGAACAGTGTTCTGCCCACATACAACTATAGAGAAGGTGTTTTTGATGAGGCTGACGCCATCGGTGGTTTCGCCATGGAGAAGATTAAGGTTTCTCAGCGTGGATGCCCGAACTGCAACATGACTTGCGGCAACGTTGTTAAAGATTCAACGAGGAAAAAATCGGAGCTTGACTATGAAAACGTTGTGATGTTGGGTTCAAACATAGGATTAGGTAATTTGAAGAGAATAGCCGTCTTGAACAGGCTTGCCGACGAGTTCGGTTTGGACGCCATTTCTCTGGGTAACACCATAGGCTTTGCCATGGAAGCCTCTGAAAGAGGCTTAATCAAAGAGAAGATTCCGTGGGGTGACTATAAGGTTGTTAAAACCTTAATTGAAGATGTAGCTTACAGACGTGGCTTAGGCGACATGCTCGCTGAAGGCACACGGTTCATGGCTGAAAAAATCGGTGGAAACTCGAAACGTTGGGCTATGAACGTGAAGGGATTGGAAATTTCAGCTTACGACTGCCACGCCGCACCAGCCATGGCTTTAGCTTTCGGGACAAGTCCTATTGGAGCTCATCACAAAGACGCGTGGGTTATCTCTTGGGAGATGAAAGTTGGACGCGAAAGTTACAGGAAAAAGAAAGTTGACAAGGTTATAGAGTTCCAACGCATCCGTGGAGGCATCTTCGAGTCTTTAACTGTCTGTAGGCTTCCATGGATTGAACTGGGATTTGAACTCGAGTGGTATACAAGGTTTTTGCATGCAACGACTGGTTTAGAGATTACTTGGAAGGATTTGAACGTTGTCGCTGACAGAATATATGCTTTGATTCGTGCTTTTTGGGTTCGCGAGTACGGCAGAAACTGGACAAGAGAGATGGATGTTCCACCAGCTAGATGGTTTGAGGAGCCGTTAACAAAAGGTGCATTGAAAGGTGCAAAGCTCAGCAGAGCAAAGTATGATGCCATGTTGAAGGCGTACTATGAGAAGAGAGGATGGGATGAACGCGGAATACCGACGAAGACAACTCTGATGAAACTTGGGTTAGGCGATGTTGCGAAGAAGTTGAAGAAATACGTAAAGTTGTCAGATTAGACATTACTAGTACGCTTTTGCGAAATAAACCACTTCCTTTGCCTCTCCACCGCAGTAAACACAGTTTGAAAAGACTTCCTCTTTCTCAAACGGTATGAATCTAATGGTTGCTCCGGTCTCCTCCTTTATCTTCTCTTCACATCGAGAACTTGAACACCAACAGGCTCTGATGAATCCGCCTTTCCTTTTTAGGACTTCTCTAAATTCATCATAGTTTTTAACGGTGGTTGTGTTCTCTTCCAAGAATCTCTTGGCTTTTTGGAAGAGGTTTCTTTGAATTTTTTCGAGTAAACTTTTCACAGTGTCAACCACTTCGTCTTCTTTAACCGCTACCCGTTCAAACGTGTCTCGTCTGGCTAGGGTTACCTGCTTTGCTTTTAAGTCTCTAGGACCGATTTCTATTCTCAGTGGAATCCCCTTTAGTTCCCAATCGTTGAACTTCCATCCTGGAGTGTACTCTTTTCTGTCATCGAGAACAACGCTTATTCCGTTGTTCCGCAGTTTTTCGAAGATTTCTCTGGTTTTTTCAAGTATTGCGCTTTTTTCAACCTCCTTGTAGAATATGGGGATTATCACCACTTGGGTTGGAGCGATTTTCGGCGGTAACACTAAGCCTTTGTCGTCTCCGTGAACCATTGTGATGGCGCCTATCAGACGTGTGGATATACCCCATGAAGTCTGCCAAACGTAATGTTCCTTTTCGTCTTGCCCTATGTACTTTATTCCGAAAACCTTTGAGAAGTTTTGTCCAAGATTATGCGAAGTGCCCATCTGTAAAACTCTTCCATCGGGCATTAACGCTTCCAGAGTCGTTGTGTAGAGGGCACCGGCGAACTTTTCATTCTCGGTTTTTTTCCCGACGAACACTGGGATTGCAAGGTAGTTCTCCATTAAATCTTTGTACATGCCCAGAATTTCCATGACTTCGTTGTCCGCTTCTTCTTTTGTTGCGTGGGCTGTGTGTCCTTCTTGCCAGAGGAACTCTCTTGTCCTTAGGAAGAGTTTTGTCGCCTTCGTCTCCCATCTTACGATGTTACACCATTGATTAAGTTTCAGAGGCAGGTCTCTCCAGCTTCTAATCCATTTCGCATACATTGCGTAGATTATTGTTTCAGAGGTTGGTCTAATGGCTAGCTTTTCCTCTAGTTGTCTGCTTCCACCAACCGTGACCCACGCGCACTCCGGAACAAACCCTTCGAAGTGTTCAGCCTCTTTCTTCAGAAAACTCTCCGGTATGAAAGTGGGGAAGTACACGTTCCTGTGTCCTTTCTCCTTTATTTTCTTGTTGAATATTTCTTGGATTTTCTCCCATATGGCGTAGGAATGTTCCCTGAACACCATGCAACCCTTAATCGGCGCGTAGTCAGCCAGTCCGGATTTCAACACTACCTGGGTGTACCATTCTGAAAAGTTTTCAGATTTCTTAACGGTGACGCCTACGTCAGACATTTTCATCTCTCCTTTCTTTTTCGCTGGGAGAATATAATTCTAATGTAAGAGAAATCCTAATGTTAACTAAGTTCGAGAAAGAATTAGCCACGTGGAACAAAATCGCCCATTTTGGAATCACTCACCAAGAACTGCATAAAAAGATTATTTAAAAGTTTCTCCAACAGCAAAGCTTCGCTAAAACACATAAGTGTTTTAACCGCCACGTTGTTAAACTAAAACAGTTATTGAAAGGATGCGAATCAAGTTGAAAGCTATACTTGTAATCGGAGACGGAATGGCTGACAGACCGTTAAAAGAGTTAAACTGGAAGACACCCTTAGAGGCAGCCAGCAAACCCTACTTAGATAAGATGGCTAAAAACGGAATCTGCGGCATAATGGATCCTATTTCACCCGGCTTGCCCCCGGGAAGCGACACTGCAACGTTAGCGTTGCTTGGTTACGATCCTTTCAAGGTTTACTCTGGTAGAGGAGCCTTGGAAGCCATAGGTTCAGGCGTAGCGGTTCCACCCGGAGATGTCGCCTTTCGATGCAACTTCGCCACAGTGAACGATGACTTGGTTGTTACGGATAGACGAGCTGGTAGAATATCGAATGAGGATGCTTCCAAACTTGCTGAAACCCTTCAAAAAGTCAAGCTGGAAGAATCTTTAGGTGTCCAATTCGTGTTCCACAACACCATTCAACACCGCGCAGTCCTCGTTCTTCACGGATCTAAATTATCCACAGCCGTCAGTGATTCGGATCCCGAGAAAATTGGAGAGAAAGCCTTGGAGATAAAACCGTTGGATGAAAGCGTTGAAGCCGAATTCACAGCCAAAGTCCTCAACGAACTTATGCAAAAGTTCCATGAAGCCTTGAAGGAACATCCTGTTAACATGGAGAGAATCAAACGTGGATTGCCGCCAGCCAACATTATCCTATTCAGAGGAGCTGGCACGGTTCCGCATATCAAGCCTTTATCAGAAATCTACGGCGTAAAAACTGCATGTGTAGGCGCCGCTCCCCTTGTCAGAGGCGTGTGTAAAGCCGCTGGAATGGACTTGGTAGATGTTAAAGGAGCCACTGGAACGCCTCAGACAGATTACATGGCTAAGGCTGAGGCAACTGTTCAAGCTCTTAAAGCATACGATTTCGTGCTTTTACACGTAAAGGCGACGGATGTTGCAAGTCACGATGGAAATTTTAAACAAAAAATTGAGGTAATTGAAAAAATAGATCAGATGCTGAAATATCTGCTTGACAATGTTGATTTGAATTCCACATATTTGGCTGTGACAGCCGACCACACAACCTCTTGTCTAACAGGGAACCATGAAGGTGATCCCGTTCCACTGGTTATAACGGGTCCTTACGTCCGCTGTGATGACGTGGAAGAGTTCACGGAGAGAGAATGCGCGAGGGGAGGATTGAACCGTATAAGAGGCAGAGACTTGATGCCTATCTTGATGAACTTGATCGGTAAAACCGAGAAGTTTGGAGCCTAAAAGCTCTTATTGCACTGGCATGAGGCGCCATTCTCTGTAATCCGTTACAACTCTGATGTACCCTTTGAGCATGTTGTCTACCTCTGCGTCTCCAGTGTCAACTCTCAGAACACCGCCTTCTATGCTTTTAAGCTTGCTTTTCGTCGCTGCAACTATTATTTTCTGTTTTCCAACGCGTTTTATGATTTCAGGGCTTATCTGCTGGTTTCCTCTACCAAGAAGAATCCCTTGATGCCCAATTGGTGATAAGATAATCCAGGTTTTTTCCCAATCTCTCACTTCCTCTAGAATTTTCTTCTCATTTACGTCTAATACAACCTTTCCTTTCCTGTAAATGTCAACGCCCAGAAGGGTTTTTTCCACTCCTAACAGTTCTGCGATACGTTTAACGGTTGTTCCTGGACCGAGCAGATAGGTTGCTTCCGGGTGCATCTCTTCTATTATAAACCTCGCTATGGCTGTTTGGTTTTCCTTCTCGTCGACGGTTGCGGGGCTTACCTGTTTTGTTCCCTGAATTCTCATTGGAAGGAAAGGTCCCTTTAGAAAGCCGTAAAGTTTCACCGCGAAGTTGTCGCTTCTTATGGCTTTTTCATCAGCGTCCATGATTTCAAACTCTGTTATTTCAGCCTGGTTTTGTGCGAAAGCCAAAACAACATCCACGGCATCTGAAGGGTTAACGGCAAAGATACCGCTGTACATTTTAACCCCTGATGGAATCCCCAAAACTGGAGTTTGGCTTCCGTCTCTCATTACATCAAGGATGTCTTTGGCTGTGCCGTCTCCGCCCACAAAAACAATTAAATTCACATTGGCTTTCACCATCAGTTTAACCGCTGTTTTAGTGTCTTCCGCTGTCGTTTCTCCTCCAATTTTCATGGGTAAAACCTCAACTGAAAAGTTTGCTCTTTTGGCTTCCTCTTCGCCCATAATTCCGGGGCACGTTAAGATTTCAATTGGCAGAGAAGTCTCTGATGTGGATTCTTTTAGTTTCTGTAAGAATTCAACGGCTCTTTTAGGTGCTACTGGTTTGGCTCCCCTAGCGATAGCCTCTTTTAGAACGCCGTCTGTTCCTTTTAACCCCACCCTTCCACCCATGCCAGCTATCGGATTAACAATGAAACCGAGCTTCATGTTTTCAGCCAACGAGATTTGTTGCGTAAATTTTAAGCTATAAACATATCCGTAGAATTTTATATACGTGTACCTCGCCAAGGTGAGGTGTACTCAATGGAAATTGGAACGTTCTCTATACTGGCTATATCATCTGATTCTAAAATGATGGGTGTGGCTGTGGCTTCAGGCTCCACATCTGTGGGAGATAGGGTTCCCCATGCGAAGCCTGGAATTGGTGTGATAGCAACTCAAGGATTCACAAACGTTGCCTATGGAACAAGAGGGTTAGAACTGTTAACGAAGGGAATGGCGCCGAAGGATGTTTTGAAAAAGCTGTTAGATGAAGACTTGGGAAGAGAACTTAGACAGGTTGCAATCATGGATTTTAAGAGAAGGAAAGCTGTTTTCACAGGCGCCAGCGTTCCGGAGTGGCACGGAGAGATAGTGAAGGAAGACTACATAGTCATTGGAAACTTACTTGCTGGAAAAAACGTTGTTTCCAGCATCGCAGAAGAGTTTGAACGGGTGGAGGGAGACTTAGCTTTTAAAATGGCGAAGGCTCTTGAAGCTGGAAGTGAAAGCGGGGGAGACAAAAGAGGTGAACGTTCAGCAGCGCTAATCCTTGTTAATCAAGAAACGGTGAAGATGAAGGTAAAGGTGGATGAGCATGAGACTCCTATTAGCGAGTTGATTCACAGATTGGAGACGCTTGAAAAGCGGTAACCAACATAGTAATTCGGTTGTTTATTCGAAAATTCTTATATCCCAATTTCTCTGACATCGTTATTCTAATTCACTGTTGACAAGTGAGGTTTACTGTATGTCAACAAAAAACATGAAGAGAATTCTTGTAACGGGAGCCACTGGTCAGATAGGCTCAGAATTAACCGTTGAACTGCGAAAGAAATACGGCGGTGAAAACGTTATCGCCGCTGGACATAGAAGGAAACCCAGCGAAAAATTGCTCAGCACAGGCCCCTTTGAGTATGTGGATGTCACTCAAAAAGACAGCGTAGAGAAAGTTGTTGAAAAATATGATATTGACACGATTTACCATTTAGCCGCGGTTCTCTCAGCCGTAGGTGAACAGAAGCCTCAGCTCGCTTGGAACGTGAACATGAACGGTCTTTACAACATACTTGAAGTTGCAAGAGAACACAACATGATTCGAGTTTTCTGGCCGAGTTCCATTGCGGTTTTCGGTCCAGAAACACCCCGTGTAAAAACACCACAAGATACCGTTTTGATCCCCACAACCATGTACGGTGTCACAAAAGTCGCCGGTGAACTCTTATGCAATTATTATTTCATCAGATTTGGTTTAGATGTGCGCTGCGTCCGTTACCCCGGAATCATAAGCAGTGAGACGCCTCCGGGAGGAGGCACAACGGACTACGCTGTGGAAATGTTTTACGAAGCTATAAAAAAGAAGCGTTACACGTGTTTCGTGAGGGAAGACACGGTTTTACCCATGATGTACATGCCGGATTGCATCAAGGCAGCTATAGACCTCATGGAGGCTGACCCCTCCAAAATCAAGCATCACGTGGGTTATAACGTGACTGGGATGAGTTTTTCTGCTGGAGAGTTGGCTGCTGAGATAAAGAAGCATATTCCGGAGTTTGAGTGTGAATACAAACCTGACTTTAGGCAGAAAATTGCTGATTCTTGGCCTATGTCGATAGATGACAGTGTGGCTCGTGAGGAGTGGGGTTGGAAACCAGATTATGACTTGGCTTCCATGACCAAGGATATGATAGAAAAACTGACAAGACGTTTCGCTGAAGGAAGACTTTAAAGGCTCATTCTATATGCGTGAAAAACAAAGTAAACGTTAAAAGAAGGGAACACTAAGTTTTGTAGAAGGTGATTAACGTGGCAGTTACACGTCATCCGACAAAATATTTGGGTGAAGAATATCAACGATTAGTCCGTGAAAACCTCAACTGGCAACTCAGAGTATTAGAGAGCGCAAGCGAACCAATCTGCAGAGTAGACGGAAAAGAAGTGTTAATGCTATGTGCAAACAACTATCTGAACTTGGCAACGCATCCGAAAGTTGTTGAAGCAGCCATTGAAGCAACCCGCAAGTATGGGGCAGGCGCGGGAAGCGACAGATCAATCGCTGGCAACATGGTTCTCCACGAAGAATTGGATAGACGTTTGGCGAAGTTTAAAAGGGCACCGGCATCGCTGACTTTTCAAACGGGATTTATGGCCAACGAAGGAGTTATCCCCCAACTCGCTGACAGAGGAGACTTGTTCGTTTCAGACGAGTTAAACCACGGGTCAATAATCGACGGTGTGCGGCTAAGCCACGCTGACAGAGCAATATTCAAACACAAAGACGTGGAAGACCTAGCGCGTGTGATGGATGAAGCTGAGAAACATGATCCACCGTATAGGCATATATGGATTTTAACAGACGGTGTCTTCAGCATGGACGGAGACTTGGCACCCCTTCCAGAAATAGCAAAAATCGCCAAGGAACATGGAGCCGGAGTCTACGTTGACGACGCCCACGGTGAGGGTGTCTTGGGTGAAGGGGGAAGAGGCATAGTAGATCATTTCCACCTCGGAAGAGACGACGTGCACGTTGAAATGGGAACGTTTTCAAAGGCTTTCGGAGTGGTAGGAGGCCACATCACGGGTAGCGAAGACCTGCGAAACTTTGCTTACAACAAGGCAAGAAGCTGGCTTCTAAGCGCGGCTGTTCCGCCGGGTGTTGCAGCCGCTTGTATCGCAGCTATAGATGTGCTTGAAACGGAACCGCAGCATGTGCGAAGGGTTTGGGAGAACCGCAATCATCTCCTTGACGGGTTGAAGGATGCTGGATTTGACACTGGGAACTCGGAGACTCCTATAATTCCGGTTATGTGTGGAAAGAGTAAGAAGGCTAAGGACCTTGCGGATTACCTCTGGTCGAAGGGGATATTCGTCCTGCCGATATTTTACCCGATGGTTCCGAGGGAAAAAGCTAGAATACGAGTGCAACTGTGCACTAAACACACGACAGAGCAGCTTGACAGAGCCTTGGAAGCTTTTAAAGAAGGCGGGAGAAATCTGGGGATAATCTAAACATCTCCTTATTTTATTTGTCGTAGGATAAAAATGACCGTGGCTTCGGAAAAACAACTGTTGCGAGAGAAAATCTGGAGTGAGATGGAACGCTTAAAAATCGCGGTTTTCCCTCTTCCATGTCGAGGTAGAATACCGAATTTTGTGGGTGCAGAGGCAGCTGCTGAAAAGCTGAGGCAGCTTGGGGAATGGAAGAAGTCGAGAACAATTTTTGCTAATCCGGATTCACCGCAGCGTAAGGTCAGAGAGAACGCTTTAAAAGATGGAAAAATTCTCGTGATGGCTTCTCCAAGGCTTGAGAAAGGTTTCATCTTAATCAACCCTTCAAAAGTGAAGGGTAGGGAACGTTATGCCTCGACAATCAGAGGAGCCTTCCAGTTCGGAGTTGAAACGCACAATTTTCTTAAGCCAGACCTAGTTGTTGAAGGATCCGTTGCCGTTGACCCTTATGGACATAGGCTTGGGAAGGGACACGGCTACGGTGATGTTGAGATACAGATACTGAGGAAAATGTTCGGAAAATTAACTGTGGCGACAACGGTTCATGACGTACAAGTTGTTGAAAACGTTCCATTTGAGGAAAAAGACGAGAAAATTTCCATAATTGTTACACCTACAAGGATAATTCGAGTTTCAAGCTGAGAGATTGAAGTGAAAAAAGCGAAAAAGGTCTGTAAATGGTATCCAGTCTGTCCTATGAAAAGGTTTTATGAAGAGGGGAAACTGGACAGTAAATGGATAGAAGAGTATTGCATGGGAGACTACAAGCGTTGTATACGATACAAGCTTGAAGAAGCTGG
>PIYA01000019.1 GCA_003601785.1 Candidatus Bathyarchaeota archaeon | reverse complement strand
CCAGCCATCCGAGCGTATTCCTCAGCCTTTCCCTCTTCCCTAAACCTGTTCGCCAAAAACTCCATAACCCTTAAGGCGTTATACCATAATGCTTGAACCTCAACAGCCTTCCCACCCCTAGGAGTGCCAACAGTATCCATCCAAGTGAGTTGAGGACCATGAGAAACTAAGCCATCCTCATCCAAACGTATGCCAAAACTTGTCCCATTCACGTAATGTTCAATAACCGATTTTAAATTCTCCCAAAGCTGTTCCCGTACAAAACCGAAATCTCCAGTGTATTTCAGAAACTGCCAAACAGCATTCACATACCACAAGGTGGCGTCAACACTGTTGTAAGCCGGCTCTTGTCCAGCTTCTTCTGGAAGAAAGTTGGGAATCAACCCATCCTTGCAGTGCCTCTTAAACCTTAAGAAAACCTTCCTTGCATCATCAAACCTTCGAGTCACAAGCATCAGTCCAGGCAAGGAAATGAAAGTGTCTCTTCCCCAGTCTCCAAACCAGTGGTAGCCGGCAATCATGGACCCTTGCCCGTCCGACGTTTTAACTATGAACGTGTCCGTTGCCAAGATAATCCAGTTCAACCATTCTTCCACTGATAACTTTCCGTTTTTTCCATAAAATCTTGTCAACAGTTTTTCTCGACGTTTAACCTCCTTTTCATACAAGGCTTCCGCATCATACATTGTAGGCGGCATTTCAGCCAAAAGTTCTCTGGCTTTCTCCTCGCTTTCATCAGCAACCACACTTATCGCAAACCTTTCACTTTTGTTCGCTCTCACGCTTGTTTCAAAACGTCCCAACTGATAATAATTGTCTATGCAGCTCTCTCCACGCATGGCTTCCACGCGATAGTAGATTTTTTCAATCCACCTCTCATCCTCAGCAAAATAACGTCCACCAGTTGTCATCATCATAAGCGTAGATTTAGGCGTTTCAGGGCGGAAACTCACCTTTTTGTCGGTTTTTTTCTGAACGAATCTCCATGATACCTTCCATTTATCCGTCACTGAGTGAAAGTTTCTCCAGTTTATTAATGGAAAAACTCTGATTTTAACGTCGAAATCGTTTTTGTTCAGCACACTGTAAAGAGTCACAACAGCGTTTTTCCCGTAAGGCATGAAAACTACCTTTCGAACCTGAACATTTTCCACCTCGTAGACGTATCTTGGAAACGGAGAGACAGAAAATTCCTTGAGAAAAATGTATCCTTTCGGAAAGACTCCTTCTTGAAACTCGTTGGAACCCAACGGATAAATGTTGTTGCCTACCTGTATCTCCTCATCCAGTTTTTCCAAGCAAACCTTGCGGTTAAGCGGAGGATTAAAGGCGGCAACAAGCAAACCGTGATATTTCCTAGTGTTTATGCCTAAAACCGTGGATGAAGCGTAACCGCCCAAACCGTTTGTTACAAGCCACTCTCTCTGAATGGCATCGTCAAAGTTTGAAAGGGTTTCCTCTTTGAGAGTTATCGTTGGCAATCTCATTTTACGGCATCAGCTTTGCAACGTTTTTATCTCTTGGAACCCCGAAAAAGTTTGCCACAGGGTTGCATTTTGTTCTGAAAAGCAAAACATGAGGCTTTTTCAGTTTGTACTCTGTTAAGGTCTCAGCGTAACCCATGCCCTTAGCGAAAACCAAATCCACGGAATCGTAAACTTCTAGGAATTCCTTTGAAAATTCCTTCAACATCAACCCAACAGCGTCTGTTCCCGTTGTTATAACTTTATCTGCGATTTTGCTCATCCCGGAAACCTCTGCGTCTTCAAGTGTTGCGTCGTTAAGAACCGGTCCACCTTTGACCCCGACGATAACGGTTACACCCATGTTTTTCAGTTGTTCAACAAGCAAGGTGTCAAAAACTATTTCTCCAGCGTTGTCTGTTAGATAAAGAACCGTTTGTGCCTTCTTCGCCAATTCGTAAACCTTGTTAACGTCGTCTATAACCATGTCCTTCCCAGCGTCTCTAAAGAGTTTTCTGAGACCGCCGTAAGTAAACTTGTGTCCCGGAATGTGAAACTCTATTATGTTTCCAACTATGGCGCACAGACATGCTCTTTTGAACCTGTCTCTCTGCGTGTACCCTTCCTCAACAATTTTTCTCGCGTAAGGCAGAAGTTTCAAGGCTTTCTCGTTGCTTCTCCGCTTCTCTCTCCCGTACGGATTATCGTTTCCAGTTATCCTCTTTATCAAACGGTCTCTCTTCGTTCCCAAGTATGCTGGAACAGCTGTCGGTTTAAACTCTCTGCTGAGCAGCTTGAAAAGCTCAACCATCACTCTGAAGCGTAGGGCTGGATTTGTCGTTGCTTCCATTGCTTCAGCCACAGCTCTGTTAACTATGCATGCAGCACATTCAGCTTCAACTTTCAAAGTTACTTCACCTAAATTCTTGTTGCTTCTGCAAATTCACGTAAAACAGCATATTGATTTTTCGCTTTCACTATACCGCTTGCAACCAAAACACCTTGAGTTCCAAGCCTCAAAGCAGCCGTAACATCCTCTCCGTGACTTATGCCCGCACCGCACAAAATCGTAACTTTCGAATTGACTTTTCTGACGAGCTTAACGGTGTCGGTGACCACTTCAGGCTTCGCCTTAGAAACAGGAATTCCAGTGCCTATAAGTTCAGGCGGTTCAATCGCAAGGATGTCAGGTTCTAAGGTTGCGACAGCCATGCTTATGGCAGGGTTGTTAGCACAAACGACGGACACTAACCCCTTCTCTCGGGTTATCTTTATTATCTCATCTATCTCCGAAAGCTTAAGCTGCCTTTCAGAGTGGTTGATAATGGTTCCGATGGCGCCAGCTTCTTTCACGGCTTCTGCAAGTACATGTCCGGTGTGGCTTCCTGGTTTAACGGGGTCTATGTGTTGAGCGAAGACGGGAATATCCACGTTTTTCGCAACTGTTGATAGGTCTGAGAATTGAGGAGCCACGCCTATGGAAACGTTTGTTTCAAGGCTTACTTTTTCAGCGTTTTCAGCGAGTTCAACGGCTTTCCGCCCCGTTGCCTCCAAATACGTTTTAAAATTCACAATTATCAACGGAGTGTGAAGTTTTTCTAACAAGACTTTTCACCTATAGCCTTAGACTTATTGTTATTGTCGTTTTAGAAGATAAACTTTGAACAAAAACCCACATCATTTATCGTTTTAAGGTAGAAAAACAGCCGCTGCAACAACAGTTGTCCACAAACCATTCTTATCTCCTTTCGCTGACTGCGTTATGTTCGTGGTCTTTATGATTAACCCGCTTGTTTTAAACAGCTGTTTCCGTTCATCCCAAGCTGTTTCAGGGTCAAACTGAATCCCCATGGTCGTCGCAAGCATGGTAGCTGCCAAATCCTCAGCGTAATCTCCAGCCACCTCATCCGTCTGTCCAAAGGAATGGTGCTCAGAAAGATAACCATAGTTGTTCTTACCAGACGGAATAGCCACGCCAATCGAAGCGGCAATCAACCTATGCGGCTCATTGGTGGAGTTCTTAGCAAGAACGACATAGATTATTTCTCCAGGCTTCAGCATTTTGAGACCTTTTTCTTTGGGGATTAGCTTACAGCCCGGCGGTATTATGCTGGAAACGTTTACTATGTTACAGTGTTGGATTCCCGCGCTTCTTAGGGCTAACTCAAAAGACTGTAAGTATTCTTTGTGTTTGCCCACACCTTTTGTTAGGAAGAAATGTTTTGGAATCATCTCGCCGTATAGAATTAACATATCGGTTTATTAGTGTTTTGTTAAAACCTTGACTGCCAAGAGAAAAAGATAACAGAGCTTACACACAATTTCTTCTGAGAAGAAAATGATGTCGCAGTACAAAAGCGTTTTCAAAGACGAAACAAAGCTTGACATAAACTACGTTCCGTACAAGCTCCCCCACAGAGATAGGGAGCTGCGTTTGTTAACAGAGTTTTTCAGCTTCATACTGCATGCTCCAGGGAAGATGGCTCAAAGGATTGTGATAGCTGGAGACGTTGGCTCTGGCAAGACTGTGCTTTCTCAACGTTTTGGGATGAATGCGACCCGTGAAGCGGAAAAACGCGGGATAAACCTTCATTACGTTCACGTCAACTGTCGCGAATACCGTGGAAGCCTGTTCCTTATATTGTATCATGCAGTTTCGGTTTTTCATCCGAGCTTTCCTAAGAGAGGGTATTCAGCAGAGGAACTACTGCAAATCCTTCTACAAGTTCTCGATGAGCAAGATGCGTATGTGATTTTAACTTTAGATGAATTTGAAAGCCTAATTGAAAGGGAAGGCACAGAGGCTGTTTACAAGCTTACCCGCTTACAAGAAACCAGAGTGAACAAACCGCAAAGGCTTTCCCTGATATGCGTTATGCGAAACCTCAAAATCCTAGAAAAGTTGGATGCAAGCACGAGGAGTACTTTACAATCCAACGTAATCCATCTTGAGAAGTACTCTAAAAGACAGCTTGTAGACATTCTCAGCGACCGTGTCTCCCTAGCCTTTAAACCCTTAACCGTTCCAGAAGACACGGTGAGCTTAATCGCAGACATAGCTTCTTCCGAGGGTGGAAACGCCCGTTTTGGAATAGAACTGCTCTGGAGAGCTGGAAAATACGCGGATGCTGACGATTTAAACGTTGTTACACCTGAGTGTGTTCGAAAGGCAGCGTCAAGCATATACGCGGTGATGCGTAAAAGCGAAGCAGCTTATCTTAGTCTCCATGAGAAGCTGTTCTTGCTGGGCATCGCCAGATTTTTCAAAGAAAGCGAGAGAGCTTATGCATCTTTGGCGGAGGCTGAACAAGCCTACGCGGTTGTATGTGAAGAGTTTAACGTTAAACCCCGCAGTCACACGCAACTTTGGAAGTATCTGCGAACACTTTCAGCCGTAGGCTTTGTAAAAACTGAAGTTTCAGAAAACATAGGCTCACGTGGAAGGTCAACAATTATTTATCTGCCGAGAATCTCTGCTCACGAATTAGAGAAAGAGTTAACAGCTCTCCTAGAGAAGGATGTGTGAAATTTTACCATGAAACTGGAGGATGTCTTATCATCGAGGCTTAGAATAAGAATCATAAAGGTTCTCATCCAAGTAGGTGAGCTTAACGTTTCCGAAATCGCCCGCAGAATCAACGCAAACTACAAGAGCACCAGTATGCACCTAAAAATTCTGGAAGACGAAGGGGTTCTTCAGCATAAAACGTACGGTCGAATTCGTTTGTACAGACTTAATCAGTCTTCTCCAAGGGCTAGAGCCGTACAAAATCTTGTGGAGATTTGGGAACACGCAAATAAGGGTGAAAGGTAAAATTATTCTGGAATGAGTGGTGTAAACTTTTGATTAAGAAAGACTTCAGCGATAGAATAGGTGAGTTTGAAGAGGTTCTGCAAAAAATCGCAAGCGACATAGCAAGTGGAGTGTTATTCGAGAAGCTTCCCCCTTCAGAGCTGCTAAGCAAAACAGAACACTACGTGACCCGCTTAAAGGATCTGGCAGCGAACACCGAGGAAATAATGCTCACGCTTAAGCCGGAAAAAACCTACACCATCAAGCGCGTGTGCCAGAACTTCATCCAAACCATAACAAACTTTAAAGAAATTCTCCTTCAAAACTCTCCAGACCCCCTCGCAAACTCTCGCTTGGCATTTGAACAGCTGAGGAAAATTGTGACGGATGGTTCAGATTTGCTCTTTCTAATGCGTGATGTTAGGGATGATCCGTCTCCGCTTATTGACACAATACTCAATTTTAAGAAAGCCTCAGAAACTAAGGGGCAGGTAATAAGCATAAAGACATCAGAGGATTTGCAGCCTCTTCTTAAGCATATTTTAAGTTGTGTAGACGAGTTTAGGTTAGCATTGATAAGTTTAGAAAAGAAGGTTGGTGAAATGAAACAGATTATGCGAAAGCTTCAAGAGGAAAGTCTAAAGATGCTTTCAGATAAAAATTCAACGCAACCTAGGGTGCATAATGAAAAGAAAGGCGATAAGGGACAGCTTTCGCTCTCAAGCTTCAAAAGTAATGAGGGGATTCGTCAACATGGCAATGGTTGACATATCCGCAAAACCTGAAGTCTTCCGCGAAGCAACAGCAACGGGTACAATCAAACTGAAACCGGAAACCATGCAACTAATCAAAAAAGGAAGAGTTGCAAAGGGAGACCCCTTCCACACGGCGAAAATCGCTGGAATACTAGCTGCAAAAAACACAAGCACTTTAATTCCACTCTGCCATCCGCTGCCTTTAACAAACGTGAAGGTTGAAATCGAAGCCCTAACCGATTCAAGAGTGAGAGTTACCTCAACCGTTAAGACAAGGGCTCAAACAGGCGTTGAAATGGAAGCCTTAACGGCTACAACTGTTGCACTGCTTACAATCTGGGACATGGTTAAGGCTTACGAGAAGGACGAGAAGGGGCAATATCCATCCACGGTCATTGAACACATCCGTGTCTTAAGGAAGTTAAAGAAGGAAATCTAAGTGAGTGAAACTTCAAAGGAGCACAAGGCAGAAGCACCGAAAAAACTGAGGTTCGGCATCTTCATTTGCAGCACATCCCGCTATCAAATGTCGCAACAAGGCGGAAAACCTGAAGATGTCTCCGGAGACCTAACAGAATCCATGCTTAAAAAAGCCGGACACACGTTAGTGTTTCGAAGGATAATACCCGATGAAAAAGTCTTAATTGAAAAGAGCGTGCGACAAGCACTGAAGTCTGATTTGGATGTCGTCGTGTTCTGCGGCGGCACGGGCATAGCACCTTCGGATATAACAATCGAAACGGTTTCACCCTTCTTAGAGAAGGTTTTACCAGGGTTCGGTGAGATTTTCAGAAGTTTAAGCTTCGACCAGATTGGTTCCGCTGCGATTTTATCCCGCGCAATTGCAGGTGTAGCTAAAGGCAAAGTTTTCTTTTGCATTCCCGGTTCACCTAACGCTGTTAAACTTTGTTTTGAAAAACTTATATTACCCGAAGCTGCTCACATCGTTAAGCATGCACGGGAATAACGATGGTGCTGATAGATAATTATGGGCGTCCACTGCTCAACCTACGCATAGCGCTCACACAAAACTGCAATCTACACTGTGAATACTGCCACAGAGAAGGTGAAGAAAAACTTACAGAAAATCCTGCGGAGATGACCGTTGAAGAGATTGTCCGCATAGTGAGAATCGCTGTAAGCCTAGGGATTTCTAAGGTTAAGCTAACCGGAGGAGAACCATTGATGCGAAGAGACATCACAGAAATCGTTGAAGGAATCGCTGCAATACCTAGCTTGGAAGACTTATCCATGACAACGAACGGAACACTGCTTGATTCATTAGCCGAGGAACTTCATGCGAAAGGCTTAAAGCGTGTAAACATAAACCTCCCAACACTCAATGAAGCTGTTTATAAGAAATTAACCGGCGGCAGATTGGAAAACGTTCTGAAAGGCGTTAAAGCCGCAGTTGAAGCTGGACTTTACCCCGTCAAGCTTAACATGCTTATCTTAAAAGGCGTAAACGACCACGAAGTTCTAAGAATGATGGAATTCGCTAGAAAAACCGAGACGATTCTGCAGCTGATTGAACTTGAACCGATAAACATAGATGATGCGTACTATGCTGCTCATCACAAATCGCTAGACGAGTATGAATGTTTGCTGAAAGAGAAAGCATTAAAAATTGAAACTAGAAGACACATGCAAAACCGTCGCGTGTATCATCTGCCAGACGTAAACGTTGAAATTGTACATCCTATAGAAAACACCGAATTTTGTATGCACTGCACCCGTCTACGTGTAACCAGCGACGGAAAACTTAAACCGTGTCTGATGAGAAACGACAACTTGGTGGACATCTTAACACCTATGAGAAACGGAGCAAGCGACGAAGAACTGATAAAACTGTTTAAACTCGCAAACCAAAAAAGAGAACCATACAACCTTTTATCCACTCACTCTCTAAAATGACAAAAGGAGCAGCCAACGATGAAAATCAAAACCTACAGAGACCTAAAGTCAAAAGACGAACTCTTACCGTTAATGGACCAAGCCTTTCGTTGGCCCTTTAATCCCAGAGTGTTCGAGAGCCTTGTTAAGATTGATCCGAGACTGAAGGATGGTCCGGTAGGTTTCTGTGCTATAGAAAATGGACATATCGTTGGTTTTGTCGGCGTGTTAAATCTGGCTACCAAAACCCTAAGTGGAGAAATAGAACACGTTGGTGGAATCTATGGTGTTGCCACATTACCAGGCTACACGAGACGAGGGATTTCCACAGCTCTGATGCACCGGGCGCACGAATATTTTAAAGAGGAAGGATACCGCTTCTCATTTCTGAATACAAGCCCAACTCTGATAGCTTATGCTTTCTATAAAAAATTAGGCTACGTGGATGCGCTAGAATATCCAAGCGTTTACAAAGTGATGAAGGCTGAAAAGGTTAAGCTTCGCAAAACGAATAAAGCTGTTAAACTTGACCTTGACAAAATTCTAAGAATTTACAACAAGTTTTCGAAAGATAAGACGGGTTTTGTTGTTCGTGATAAGAATCATTTGAGAGCGTTGAAAAAAGCTGAAGGGTTAAATGCTAGAAACTTTCTAATCAGCCGGAACGGCTATGTCGTATTCAAGAAAGATAGGAACGGAGTAGGGATAAGAGAGATAGCAGCGTTGACAACGGAAGAAACGAGCAAACTAATAGGTTTGATAGAGAATAAAACAAAAGCCACAGTTTACGACAGAACGGTTCTCGATAGGAATATTCTGCAAGTCTACAAGTCGCGTGGCTACATAGTTCAGAAGAGAAGCCATGATATAATGATGGTTAAACCCCTAACAGCTTACGCGTCGTTGAAAGAAGCATACGGCGACAGATTTTACATAAGCGGCTTAGATGTTTTCTGATTTACAAGTCGATTATTTTCGCTTCGCATCTGTGAGTATCCAGTAACGCCATCGTTGACTTACCTGTTAAATATCCGCAAACTTCACCTGGATTCACGATTAGAGTTTTGCCTTCTTTACGAATTTCTGCCTTATGTGTGTGCCCGTGAACAATCACATCAAAACCTTGACTGCTGATTAAGGCTTTCAAGAGTTCTTCCTCATGTCCATGCAGTAACGCGATTCTTAGGCTTTCCACGGTTATAGCGGCGAAATTTCCATGAAGTTCCAAGCCTTCATACTCGCTGAACCTTTTCTTCAACATTTCACGGTCACCGTCGTTGTTCCCGAAGACCCCGATAAGCCTAGCTTTTAAATTTTTAAATCTTGGAACGACAAAGGGCGCCACGTAGTCTCCAGCGTGAAGCACGATTTCCACCTTTTCTTCATTTAACCTCATCACAGCTTTATCTATTAAGGGAAGGTTGTCATGGGTATCTGCAATCAAACCTATCATCAAATCCTTCACCGCTTAACCTAACATTTCTTTAAAAGTAAAGCTTTTCCACGGTTCACGCGTGAAATAGAAGATTGTTATAGAATATTCCCATATTGGAAATAATCACACTCGCGAAACACGACTTAAAATGTTCTCACACCCTTTGCTTTTTAGAAAAGATTCTAAAAGAGGAGTTTAAAATAATGAACCCATGGGGTCTTGACCCCCCACCCAAAAGAAGAGATAAACTCTACATAATAGCCGAGGTTCTAGAGATAGCTAAAGAGGGAATACTGAAAACCCAGATCATGTACAGGGCAAACTTAAGCTTCACACAGCTTAATAGCTATCTCAGGTTCATGTTGAAGATTAACCTTTTGAAAAAACTTGTGAGAAACGATAAGGAATTCTACAAGACAACAGACAAGGGCTTAGAGTTTCTGCAACGCTACCGCGAGATAACAGAGATGCTTAAAACCGAAAACTGCACCAAAAACGGCGTCAAAATCCCACCCTCCCACCTTCTTAAAAGAAACTAAAAATAAGGCGAACGATAAAACAGCAAAAGCTTCTAGTCTTTCCCCTTTAAATAATCCTTAACCTTCTCTCTCAAAGCTGGAAACTCATCAAGCATAGCCTTAATAACCAACCAACGAACGTCATCTGATTTCTGATTCATGTTCAACATCTCAACCTTAATATTGTATATTACTATGTCATATAAACTTTTATTCTCTTTGAAAGAATATTTCGACAAAAATAAAATGGGGGTTATTGGACGTTTACGATGTTCACTGTTTTTTTCCTTATTTTGATGCTGGCTATTGCGATGGCTATTGCAATTGTGGCTCCGATTAGGATTGCTAGCATTATTGGGTTTATCAGTGTTGGAATAGTTGGGGCTGATGCGAGTCCTATCGTTGGGTCGTGTTCTAGTGTGTGGTTTCCGAAGTAGGGATAGCAAAGGAACAGTCTTAGGTGGTGACCAGCAGCTATGTAAGAAGCTGTAACATTAACGTATTTGACGGTGCCGCCTGTTTCGTTAAGCAATCTAGCCCATGGAACAAATTCAAGAAATCCTGCAAAAGTTCTCTCTCTCCTAGCGAACTGGATTCTTGCGCGTTCTCTAAACCTGTTAGTTAATTTTAGCTGTCTTTCATATTGTCCTTTCTGGGTTTCGTTGGTGCTGACTGAATAGTATTGGTCGTTTAGTGTTGCGGCTTGCATTTGGGATTTTGTTTCAACGTTTTCTTGTTGGTTTTGAATATCGTTTTCAGCTGCGCTTATGTCTTCAAGCTTTATTGAGGCCATGTTTATCCATAAGGCTAAGCCTGTTTTGTACGTGGGTATTGTAATGTTTAATTCCGGGTGGGTTACGTTCAGCCAGTCTACGAAATTCTTGATTTTATCTATGTTCCATTGCCAATTGCTCACGACAAAGTCGAATTTTAGCTGTCCAGCCGCTACTGTATAATTGTATTCGGGATGGTTTGGGTCAGGAGTTTCTGTTGTTGTCGTATTATAAAATCTGCATCTAATTTCTATGTTATCTTCAGCGAATCTAAATCCAGGTCTCCACCAAGGCACTCGTTTTAGTGTAAAGTTGAACGACCA
>PIYA01000018.1 GCA_003601785.1 Candidatus Bathyarchaeota archaeon | reverse complement strand
GGTTAAGATGAAAACCTCTGCAGCGTTCGCCCCATGCCACATCACAGGCCTATTCCAGATATTCGACAAGCCGGCAAACCCATTATATGCTGGTTCGAAAGGCGCTGGCTTTTCAATAAGCAAAGGTGTAAAAACAACCGTGAAAGCCGTAAAAGCTGCAAAATGGTCTGTTAAAATCAAAGTTAACGGTTCTAATGTGGATTCTGCAGAGGTTTCTGAAAAGGTCTTAAGCATCTTCCGTTCCATGTTCCCAGAAATCGGAAAACACGAGGTTCTCGTTGAACACGAAGTTGAGGCTCCCATCGGAGCGGGGTTCGGCACAAGCGGAGCCGCAGCCCTGAGTTTAGCCTTAGCCTTAAACGACGCCTTCAACCTTGGCATGTCAAAGATAAAAGCCGCTCAACTAGCCCACACGGCTGAAGTTGAATGTAAGACAGGACTTGGAACGGTGATTGCCGAAACATTCGGCGGTGTAGAAATAAGAATTAAGCCCGGCGCTCCTGGAATAGGAGAGATCAAGCAAATACCAGTTTCAAAAGATTATGTAGCTGCTTGTCTAAACTTCGGTTCTTTGTCAACAAAAGAGTTTTTGACAGACACCAACGTTCGTGGGAGAATAAACGAGTTCGGAGGAAAACTCGTTGACAAATTAGCCGAAGAACCAAATGTTACAAACCTTATGACGTTCTCCCGTCGGTTCGCGGAACACGTTGGATTGATAACCAAAAAAGTGAGAAAGGTTCTGGATGAAGCAGACTCCGAAAGCTTCATCTGCAGCATGCCCATGTTCGGTGAATCCGCATTCACATTGGTTGAACGTGAATCATTGGAGAGACTTCTCAAAACCTTCAGAAAACACGGTTCTGATGGGCAGATAATGGTCAGTGAAATAGACTTCGAAGGAGCGCGATTACTGAAATGACAAAGGTTGAAATTCCACCAGAACATCCAAGGGCGGAATCCCTCAAGATACGCGAAAAGCTCATCGAAAACTACGTTAAGGGAGTCGTGGCTTCCGCCGGTCTTATAGCCCACGGCAGAGGAGAAGCATTCGATTATCTCCTAGGCGAAAGGACAACGGAACCAGCCTTGAAAGCCATAAAAGCCGCCGCAGCCGCTCTCTTAACAGCCGAAAGACCAGTGATTTCTGTGAACGGAAACACAGCTGCTCTGGCAGCTGAAGACACGGTGAAGCTGGCGAAGGCTGCAGATGCAAAAATCGAGGTTAACCTTTTCTATCGTTCAATAGAGCGGGAAACCGCAATCAAGAGGTTATTGGAAAAAGCCGGTGCAGCAGAGGTTTTAGGTGTAGGTGAAGACGCTTCAGCTAGGATACCTGAGCTGACAAGTGAAAGAAGACGTGTAGACCCGAGGGGCATACTCATAGCCGATGTTGTTCTGGTGCCTCTGGAGGACGGAGACAGAACCGAAGCCTTGGTTAGAATGGGTAAAAAAGTGATAGCGATAGACTTGAATCCGCTTTCAAGGACGGCTCAAAAAGCATCAATCACAATCGTTGACAACGTGGTCAGGGCGATGCCGAAACTCGTGGAAACCGTGAAAAAACTTAAGATGGAAAGCCTAGATGAGCGTAGAAAAATCCTGCTTCAGTTTGACAACCATAGAAACCTAGCTGAATCCTTGGACATAATCAGAGAGCGCCTCTCAAAACTTGCAGAAGAAGGAAAAAACGTTGTTTTTGGAAAGTGAAAGCATGAGTTTCAACAAAATTTTTATCTTAGGCGCCGGCGCCATCGGAAGCGTTTACGGAGCCTTACTGTCTAAAAGAAACGATGTAACATTAGTTGGAAACAAAAAACACGTGGAAACAGTAAACTCAAAGGGTTTAACAATCACTGGAGATATAAACGAAACGTTCCATCCGAGAGCGGAAACAGAGATCAGAGAAATACCAGAAAAAACCTTGATAATCCTAACAACAAAAGCGTACGACTCAGCTGCAGCCGTAAGAGGGATAAAAAGGCTTCTCAGAGAAGACACCGCCGTTTTAGTCTTGCAGAACGGTCTCGGAAACGAAGATGTTGTTAGACAAGTCTTAGGTGCAAACACCAAGGTTTTGAGGGGTATAACAACGATGGCTGCTGAGTTCTTTGAAGCTGGAAAGATAAGGTTTTGGAACGGAGAAACAACCGTAGAGAAAAGCGAGCATTCTGAAACCATAGCGAAAACCTTCAACCAGTGCGGGTTAAAGACAAAGATTTCAGACGACATCAAAAGAGATGTTTGGAACAAACTCGTCGTCAACTGTGTGATAAACCCCTTAACAGCCATACTCAAGGTTAGAAACAATCAGATAATCACCGACTCGCTGAAGCCCATCAGACATGAAATCATACGGGAATGCGTTGAAGTTGGAAAAGCTGAAGGAATAACATTTCCCGATGATTTGGAAGAGAGAATAGACAAGGAAGCCTCTAAGTACACAAACTTCTCATCCATGTGTCAAGACGTTATGAAGGGAAAAAGAACGGAAATCGACTTTCTAAACGGAAAAATAGTTGAGTTAGGCAAAAAACACGGAATTCAAACAAAAGTGAACGCAGTGTTGGTTCACCTTATAAAATTCTTGGAGGGTGAAAATGGAATTTCAAGAAGAAATTAGGCGAAAAAAGGGCAGAGAAAAAATAGTAATGTTAACGGCTTACGACTATCAAATGGCAAAGATACTGGATGAAACGGGCATCGACCTAATATTGGTTGGCGACAGCCTCGGAATGGTTGTGCAAGGACATAAAGATACGAAAAAAGTGACCATGGAAGATATGCTTTACCACACAAGAGCCGTTGCAAGAGGAGCTAAGAAGACGCCCATAATAGGAGACATGCCGATAAACAGCTGCAACACCGTGGAAGACGGTTTAAGGAACGCCAAACGATTCTTAGAGGCAGGCGCCCACGGAGTTAAGATTGAAGGGAACAAACCTGAAGTTATCAAGGCTTTAATAAACGCTGGAATTCCGGTGATGGGACATGTGGGAATGCTGCCTCAGCTATCCGAAACCTACCGCGTTAAAGGGAAGAATCCAGAGGAAGCTGAAAAAATCTTTCAAGACGCTCTTGAGCTAGACAAGCTAGGCGTTTTCTCCATAGTTATCGAGTGCGTTCCCGAAAGCCTTGCAAAGAGCATAACCGAAAAGGTGAAGGCTCCGACGATAGGAATAGGCGCTGGAAAACACTGCGACGGACAAGTTTTAGTGATAAACGACCTGCTCGGATTGGATGAAAGCTTCAAACCGAAATTTGTGAAGAGATACGCCAACTTGAACAGCGTGATAAAGGACGCTGTCAGCAAATTCGTAGAGGAAGTTCACACAGGCAGGTATCCGGACAAGGAGCACACGTATCATTAAGGTGGAAAAATGCAGAGCAAGGGTTTACCTCAAAACATTATTCTCAAAGAAATCCAATCAAGACTTAAAAAGGACCTTACTTTCAAATCTGGAAAAATCATCAGTTCCATGTGCACCAGTCCACATCCCCTAGCTAAAAAAGTGTACACGCAGTTTCTTGAAAAAAACCTCGGCGACCCAGGACTATTCCCGGCAACTGTTGAAATGGAAAGAGAAACCATACGAATGCTCGGCTCTCTGCTTTCGAATCCGAAGGCTTCAGGACACATCGTTACCGGAGGAACAGAAGCAAACATTTTGGCTTTGTGGACTGCGAAAAAAGCTGCGGAGAAAGAACACGGTGAGGTTATAGTGCCCATTTCCGCCCATTTCTCCCTTGACAAAGCAGCGGATTTTCTGGGATTAAACCTGGTTAAGGTTAAATTGAACAGTCAATTCCAAGCGGACATCGAAGCCGTTAAGGAATCCGTGAACTCACGCACCATAGCCCTCGTCGGCGTGGCTGGAACAACAAGCCTAGGCGTCGTCGACCCCATCCGTGAACTCTCCGAGATTGCCGTTGAAAAGAACTTATATCTGCACGTTGACGCAGCCTTCGGCGGATTCGTTCTCCCCTTCTTAAGAGAGTTAGGCTTTAACGTTCCAGATTTTGACTTCACACTACCAGGTGTCTGCTCCATCACGGTTGACCCGCACAAGATGGGTTTAGCTCCGATTCCAGCTGGTGGAATACTGTTCCGAGATAACGACTTAAGAAAACTGATCGCACGGCGTGTATCCTACATGGCTGGAGGGGAAACAGAGCAAGCCACCCTTGTTGGAACCCGTTCCGGTGCTTCCGTCATTGCTGTCTGGGCTTTGTTGAGGCATCTGGGGATGGATGGATACAAGAAGATTGTTAAGCGTTGCATGGATTTAACGTGGAAGCTTGCGATGGAAATCCCTAAAATTAAAGGTTTCAGCCTGGTGACAAAGCCTACATTAAACATCATCGGATTAAAATCTGATTCTTTCAGCATCCGTCAAGTGGCGTACGAGTTGAGGCTTAGAGGATGGGCTGTCTCTCTTTTCCCAAAGCACATACGAATAGTTGTCATGCCTCACATTCGCGAACGGCACATCGAAATGTTTCTGGAAGATTTAAGAGAAATATCAGACAAATTAGGAGGCTAGAAAGGAGGAAAATTTATTGTCAACCCATCCATCCAAAGACATCATAGGAACAAAAGGAAAAGAGTTGAAAAGTAAACGTGTTGTCCTATGCATAACCGGAAGCGTAGCGGCTGTTCAATGTCCAGAAATCGCTAGGACACTGATGCGTCACGGAGCGGAAGTATTTACAGTAATGTCACCTATGGCTCAAAAAATAATTCATCCATACCTCATGGAATGGGCAACCGGAAACAGCGTAGTAACGGAGTTAACTGGAAAGATAGAGCATGTTGCTTTGGCTGGGGAACATTCAGAAAAGGCTGACTTGGTGCTTGTCGCACCAGCCACAGCAAACACAATAAGCAAGATTGCCTGCGGAATAGATGACACGCCTGTGACTTCTGTTGTTTCAACAGCCTTCGGCTCAAACATTCCGATACTCATCGCTCCAGCCATGCACGAATCCATGTATACCCATCCAATCTTAGATGAAAACATCAAGAAACTGAAGGCTTTAGGCGTCGAATTCATTGGTCCAAGGGTTGAAGAGGGGAAGGCGAAAATCGCTGAAACAAAGGAAATAGTTGACGCGGTCATCCGTAAACTAACAGTTAAACAAGATTTCTCCGAGTTAAAGCTACTTGTCACCGCGGGACCAACCGTGGAATACATAGATCCCGTCCGTGTCATCACAAACAAGAGTTCAGGAAGGATGGGTGTAGCAATTGTGGAGGAAGCCTTAAGTCGTGGAGCCGAAGTGACGCTTGTTTACGGGTTGGGAAGGACTGTTCCACCTAGGAAAGCCCGCACAATTTCAGTTGAGACAACGGAACAGATGTGTGACGCGGTTGTTTCCGAGTTAAAATCGAGACGGTATGACGTTGTAATCGCTGTGGCTGCGGCTGCGGACTGGACGCCTGAAAAACGGTATAGCTATAAGGTTTCAACGCATAAGGTTTCTACGCTTAACGTGAGGTTGAAGCCTACAAAGAAAATCGTTGATTACGTGAAAAAGGTGAGTTCGGAGACATTTCTTGTCATGTTTCGGGCGGAGTATAAATTATCTAGAAAGGATTTGATTGAGAGCGCTTACAGGAGGCTTTTGGAAAGCGAGGCTGACTTGATAGTTGTCAACGACGTTGGAAAGAAAGGTGTGGGATTCGGAACGGAAACGAATGAGGTTTTCATAGTGGACAAAGAGAAAAAGGTTATCCATGTGCCTTTGGCTCCTAAACGTGAGGTTGCAAGGAAAATTCTCGATGTTGTCAGCGAAAAAATAAAAACTAGGGTTTCGAGGAAATCAACAAGGAGATAAAAGGGAACACTCATGCGTAAATTTAGGAAGGTGGCTGTCGGCGGAACCTTTGACGAGTTTCATAAGGGACACAGAACTTTGCTGTTGAAAGCCTTCGAAGTGGGTGAACAAGTCGTTGTCGGTTTGTGCTCTGATGAGTTCGTTAAAAGGATGGGTAAACCTCATTCTACGGCATCGTATAAGCAGAGACTTGAAGATTTGAAAAGATTTTTGAGTGAGCACGGATTTTTGGAACGAGCCGAGATTATTCCTCTGAATGACCCTTACGGTGTAACGCTGTCTAAGGGTTGCGTTGAGGCTCTGGTTGTCAGCCGCGAAACAGAGCCAAGAGCGTTGGAAATCAACCTGAAACGTGAAAAGCTTGGTTTGCCCCCGCTTCACATAGTTGTTATAGAGATGGTTCCCTCTGAGAATCACGCTCCCATATCTACGACAAGAATCCGCCGTGGAGAAATCGACCGAGAAGGACACTTACTTAAGCGTTAACAGCTCAGGGCGAATAGTTTAAACTTGTTTTCGCCCAAATATAATTGTAAGGTGTTCTTGTGCAGAGAACAGGCGTAGCCAAGCTTCCACTACACTACGGGAAGGCTCCGAGATGGCTAATTGTCCGAATGCGCAAACTTGCAAGAGAAATAGTGACGATAATCGTTGATGAGTACGGAACAGGCGACTTTTTGAAGAGGCTTTCAGACCCGTTCTGGTTTCAAGCTTTAGGTTGCGTTCTTGGCTATGACTGGCATTCCTCGGGTGTAACGACGGTTGTAACTGGAGTGTTGAAACAAGCTGTTGTCCCTGAGGAACACGGTGTCGCCGTTTGCGGTGGAAAGGGCAGGCTGTCTAGGCAGGCGCCCTTAGAAATCGGTGTTGTGGGTGAAAGATTCGGCTTTTCAACGGATAAGATTGATGCTTTGCGTTACGCCAGCAAGATGAGTGCGAAGGTTGATAACACCGCCATTCAGGCTGGCTACCAGCTTTATCATCACGCTTTCTTCGTGGCTGAAGATGGAAGATGGGTTGTCATCCAACAAGGCATGTGTCCCAAGGATAGAACTGCTAGACGTTACCACTGGCTCTCGGATAACGTCAGAAACTTCGTCGTCGAACCCCACAAGGCTATAGTCGGAGATGCGAGACGTGAGGTGGCTTTGAACATGACGGCGAAGGAAAGCGAGGGATGTAGAAAGGCTTCCGTGGATGTGGCTAAGGAGAAGCCTCGAAGGATTATGCGTATGATAATGTCTGTCAGACCAGCTTATCAACGGTCGTTGCAGGAGTGGATGCCGAAGAAGGCTGAAACTGGCTGGAAGGAGTATCCGATCGACGTTTTGTCGATGCCTAGAAACCTGAACTGGAAGGCTTTACAGCAAGTTTACGAGTTTCAACCACAAAACTACGAGGAACTTCTAAGCGTCAAAGGCGTTGGACCCGCAACCGTTAGAGGCTTAGCCCTAATAGCGGAGCTAATCTACGGTGAGAAACCGAGCTGGAAAGACCCTGTTAAGTATTCTTTCGCCTACGGTGGAAAGGACGGAGTTCCGTATCCAGTGAACCGGAGAGCCATGGATGAGTCTATAAGGATACTGAGGCGTGCCATAGAAGAGGCTAAGATTGGAGATAAGGAGAAGATGAGGTCTCTGCAGAGGCTTAGACGTTTCGTTCCAGAAAACATTCCGCATTAAGCGTTTCCTTTTGATTCACAGTCAAAACATACGTTTGTGTCGCGGTTTGTCCAGAAGATTTTCCCGCATTTTATGCATTTGACTTTATGGAGTAATCCCTTATCCTTTGACTTTGCTCTAGGCACTGCTGATACGCGCTGCGGAAACGTTATGGCTTTCTTCGGACAGACGGATTCGCAGGCTATGCAGCCGTAGACGCAGTTTTGAGGTCTAGCAACCACGGCTTTTTTGTTTCTGATTTCAAACACATCGTTTGGACAGAACTCTACGCAACGCGGAGTCTCAAGCCCTTCACATCCGTTGCACTTGTCAGGAAAAACAGTCGGATACCAGGCGCCAACTTGTCCAGCCATTTCCACCGCCTTGAGTTAGAAATGAAAATTTTGTGGTTTTTAAGGCTTCTTTTCAAAACTATGCATTTTATCTAATTATATCCCATGGCTTTTTTGGATGGTTTGGAGAAATATCTGTTGGATACAGTATTTTACTGAACGTTTTGTTCCTTTCCTTCTTTCTCTTTCTTTGAGTTCTCTCTTAATTTTTGAATGAGCCTTATTACTTCAGGGTTGTTGCTTAATGATTTCAAGAGTTTTGGGAGTATTTTCTTAGCCATATAATAGCTGATAATCCATGTGAGCAAGGTTCCCACTACGACACCTAAGGCAACTGTTAGAACGCTTGATAACATATCTAATATGTTTATTTTTTAAGTTCCCCCTTCCTCATTCTGAAGTTTTCTTGTTTATGAATCTTATAGAGTTATGTGTCAACTGAGAATTCAAACTCGCATTTATCTGGTTCTCTGCTTGTTCTTTTAACTTTGATCTTAGGGTTGAAGCTTCTGGCGAAGGATTCTATCATGGGAATGCAGCCTTTATCACACCATTCTTTATACTTCTTATAGACGGGACAGTTGCTTCTTGTCTTCAGTTTTCCCTCTTCTAATGCAGCCTCAAACTGCATAACCTTCGGCAAGATGTTTTCTAAAGCGATTTTTAAACCTTCCAAGTCGTTCTTTTCTATGTTATATTCCTCTATCACCGCTTCAGCGACGGCTTTTCCTACGATTCGTCCGAGCAAGGCTAACATTCATTTTCACCTTTTAACGAAGGATTTTCCCTTATTTATTTACAGAATGTAATATATTATCTTTTTTTGTTACAAAACGTAACAAAAGAACCTATTTTAAGTACGGAACTACAAGAACAGGACAGGGAGCTTCTTTCATCACCCTCTGCGTCGTCGTGCCCAAGATTACATCTTCGAAAGTTCTTCGACTGTGAGAACCCATAACTATAAGGCTTGCTCCGATCCGCTTGGCTACCTGAACAATTTTTTCTCTGGGGTCTCCTTCGTAGAAGAGCAAATGTACTTTAATGCCGTTTTTCTCAATTTCCATTCCTTCTTTCACCAGAAGATGTTCCTTCTTGTATTTTATTCTGTTTTCTTGTTTCCTCAATTCGCTCTCCCATTCAAGTGTGGACACTCCAGCTGGTTCGTAGGATTCTTCTAGAAGCTCCTCTTCAGGTTCAAGAACCGTTATGAGATAAAGTTCGTTAGAGACTCCCTTAGCCAAGTTAATTGCCACTTGAATAACCCTTTCTGTGTTTTTTGAAAAGTCAACAGCCGCAAGAATCTTTCTAAACATTTTCGCCTTAAACTTTTCAGCTTCCACCATCTCTTTCTCCTTTAACGCTTCCTTTTTTTCCGAACCAAAATATTTTCTTATAGTGTTTTCCATTTTCAAGTATAAAATTAAGAATATTATCTGGAAAATCGGCAGGGTGGCTGCTGGCACAGCTACCAATGGGGAAAAAGCCGTTGTGGCTATGGCTATCGCTGTTCCATTATTCTTTCCAGTTGAAGCGAAAACAAGTCCCATGTGATCTTCATAGCTGAGCTTGCTGATTTTGTCAAGCCAAGTTATCAAACCGAGGGTTGCAATCATAAACACAAGGTTTGGCACTATAAGCCATAACATTGTATCCCATTTTTCAAGAAGAATCTTTGATTTCATGAAGAAAATCAGAAAGATGATTAAGAAAAGACTTAGCATCGTGAGTATGGGAAAAATTATGTTGATTTTCTTGAACTTCTCCTCACCTAAGACGCGGATCAAAATCATCCTTGTTAAGTAACCGCAGATCATTGGAGCTATCAAAACCTCTAAAATGCTCATGAAAAGAACGTTAATCGGTATTGGAATATGGAAGGAACCTCCGAGAAGCTCCAGCCAAAGGGGTAAAGCAAAAATTGTTAAGACAAAACTTAGTGCAACGGTGGCTATGGCTAACTCAAGGTTTCCCTCAGCTAAACCTGTATACCCTATACTCATACTTGAGCAGGGAACAGCCATAACTAGGAAGAAACCTAACCCCACCTCTGGGCTGTTTAAAAAGAAATTTGCAAGGGCATAGCCCACAAGTGGTGCCCACAGAAAGTTGTAGAACAAGGTTAACAACAGCGCCTTAACGTTTTTGAAAGCCTTAACTAGGAACTCTAAGCGAAGGTTCACCATCATAGGGTAGATAAGCATAAAAACAACAAAAATAATGAGATTGGCGAGTGGCTTCTGATTAGAGCTGATGAAATCTCCGCTTTGATGACCGACACCGAGACCTAATGCTATGGCTATCAAAGAATACCATAAAAGGTTCTTTTTCAAGTGTTGATGAAACCGCTTAAGCTTCGGCATGTAATGTCCTTCTGCTGATTGAAAACGGCTTAGTATCCTTCAATCAGTGACTGTCAAGCTCTTTCTCAACCTTGTCCTTAACCAGTTTAATATCCTCATCTTTTATGTCAAATGTTGGAATCTTCTTTATCATTTCAGCAACTATGAAGTTATGGTCAATTTTTACTCCAGCTTGTTCAGCGACCTTTTTTGCACATTGATTTTGACATCCGTTTATGACGATCAATTTCTTAGCTCTTTTAGCTATGTCAACATAAAAAGGCATTTTAACACCTA
>PIYA01000017.1 GCA_003601785.1 Candidatus Bathyarchaeota archaeon | reverse complement strand
AACTACTAAAATGGCTCCGTGAAGACGCGGCGTTTATACCCTGGGTCAAAAACATCAAGAACGTAATCGTTGAAAATCAATTCTAGCACCCTTGACAACAATCTAAATGGGGGTGCATTTTGACTCTAGGAGAAGGGAGAAAAGAAGAATTGTAATCTTGCTTCTTCCTATAGCACCCCATTTAAAGTTTGAGAACAATATTATAGAAAAATCTTATGTAACAATGTTACACAACTCATACCACTTGAAACATTGCGAAAGACATAAAGGAACTCAAGTTTTTAAGATAAATAGGGGGGGGGGCCGGTGGTCTAGCTGGTTAGGACATCGCCCTCACGCGGCGGGGGTCGCCGGTTCAAATCCGGCCCGGCCCACCAAAACAGATAAGAGTAAGAGTGAAAACAAGGATTATCGCTGTGAGAAAATGCCGGCGGAAATATTTGACGTCAACAAGTTTGTGGAAATCAGCGAGAGGGCTGATTACTGCATAGTGAAGAGGCTTAAAGATGTGGTGAAGCTGAAGCTTCGCACGGCAAGAAGGCTTTACACTTTGAAGGCTGATCCTGTGAAGGCTGGAGAGATCATTAAGAAGCTTCGATGTGAAATTCGAGAAATATAGACATTTTAAATGAGCAACGTTACGAGGAGGCTTAGGGTTAGACCGAGAATTATTGGGAATGGTAGGCCTGGAAGCATTCCTTTCTTTTCTAACATTTTAAAAGATAAGAAGCAGCCGACTAGTATGCCAATTACCGAAGCCGAACATGAAAGAAAACCAAAGTTGATGAACATGTGTCCGGAAAGCATGGAGTAGAAGGTTAGATCTCCCAAGCCCATCTGAATGTTTTTGAAGGAGAAGCTTAAACCGTGAAGCTTTTCAAGTCCGTTGCGAGCAATTTTTCCGACAGGCCCGTGGTAAACGGCGAACATATCGTAGATGACTAGGAAGCACAGGATAAAAATAGTGCTTAAGGTTGGGATTGATGTTCCTAAAAACGCGCCGAGGGCACCACCTAAAGAGATAACTATCAGGCTGCAGATTCTGCTGCGGATCTTAAACATTGCAAAGTCCGCCAGAGCCGTTATGGATGCGGATAAGATTAGAGCGACAAATTCCATGAAAGGAAAAGGAAACAATGAAAAGGCTGCAAATAAGTAGATGAAGGAAAGCGTGAAAATCGCCGTCGTCAAGGCAAAAGCGGTAATGATCGTTATCATTTTGTGATTTTTATTTTTCAGAAGCAAGTATAGTAGTGTCGCGCCGACTCCGACGAGGATGACGAAATAGCATGCGTTGCCGAAGGCTCCGAAAAGACCTTCAGGAAGCGGAGCAACATTGTAGTGTTCCGTTGGAGATAGCAGAATGAGATAGGTACATAGGATGCCGAATAATAGACTTAATGATATAGGTGTCAAGTGTACTGGTCTAGCTTTGAACTCTTCACTCAAAGCATTTTACCTCAAGTTGTTCACTGCTTTTTCAATTTTTAAGTAGCATCGGTTGCAGAATAAGCTTTGCTTTGTGTCGGTGTCGAATATGGAGTTGGAAAAATGCATAACACAGAACGGGTTAGGGCAATGAGTTAAACCTAGTGTGTGTCCGATTTCATGCACAGCTTCTTTTGTACCTCTCTCAACGAGTAAATCGATGTTTGCGGTTTTTCCATAAAACTCCGGTTTAAGACGTTTTAAAGAGATAAGCGCTGCTTTTCCAGGGCATTCCGCCTCCCCGAAGACAAAGTTCAGGTTAGGAACAAAGAGGTCTATGTTCGTTATTCCCAAAATTCTGTCTAAGGCTTTCTGTTCTTCGGCGCATCCGTGAATTCTGTTTAATATGATTGTTGAGTTGTATTGTTGTCGTGCCTTGTTAAACGCTTCTTCGGGTATAGGCAAGGTCTTATCGAGGATGATGCATGTGGTTTTTGGAAAAATCATTTTTAGACTCTCTTGAATCCTACCTATCACGGACGCGTTTACTGGTTGTCCAATGGGCAAGATTCCAATCTTCATCTCTTTTCACTTAAACCTCGATAGTATCACCTGTTTTGGGCGCTGTAGCCTCTAGGCTCAGTTCCTTTTTTATCCACTTCGCGAAGAGTTCACAGTTGCCTTCCGCGCCGTGAACCACGTAAATTTTCGGGTTTCCCCGCAGTTTTTTCACAGACTCTTTAAGTTCACTTGCTCCACAGTGAGATGAAAAATCGAAATGTTTAACCTGCGCCTTGACTTTTCGCATTTTACCATCAATAAGGCATACACCCTTTTCCAACAATTGTCTTCCAGGAGTACCTGGAATCTGATAACTAACAAGAAAGACGCCGTTCCGCGCTTTTTTACCGACCTTTGAAATGTAAAACACTGATGGACCGCCCTTAAGCATGCCGGCTGGTGAAATTATCACGCCTGGTTTTTTCGTTGCTTTTCTGCGGTCTCGCCAGCTTTCAATCCAATCAACGGAATGCAGGGCATCCATAAACAGTTTTGGGTCTCTCAGAAACTCTCGATAATTCATCATTATTCTGCTTGCTTCACGAGCCATTCCGTCGAGAAAAACGGGATATTCAAAGTGATGTGCCGCTAGGACACACGCGATTTCTTGTGACCTTCCAACGCCGAAGGCGGGGACTAGAACTGTTCCTCCGTTTTCAACCACGTTTGTGACTTCTTCTACGAAGCGTTTCTCCAGTTCTGAACGTTCCGTGTGGTCTTCATCCGCATAGGTGCTTTCAATTATCACAGCGTCTAATTCGTCAAATTCCATTTTTGCTCCTTCAAGAAGTTTTGTGTCTACCGTGTTGAAGTCGCCTGTGTAAAGTAGTTTTTTACCTTCGGCTTCAACTAGTATTTGAGCGCTTCCCGGGATGTGTCCGGCGTTAACCAGCTGGAACGTTATGTCTCCGATTTGCTGTTTAACCCCGAAGTCTACGTGTTTACTGTTTTTCATCATGGATTTCAGTTCGAGGTATTCAAAGGGAAGGTAGTAGCTGGAGAGATGTATGAAGTCTGAAATTAAAAGTTGGTTTAGTTCAATAGTTAGTTTGTTCGCGTATAGAGGTTTTCTTCCGTGAATGTAGAATATTGGGATTGCACCTGAATGGTCAAGGTGACTATGCGTTAAAATTATCGCGTCAACATCCTTTGGCGGTATGTGCATTGGAAAGCCAGGTTCATGATTTAACATGACACCGTATTCAAGCAAAACTTGTGTTTTCTGGGTTTTCACGGCTATCGCTATTCTTCCAACCTCACGTGTACCGCCAAGAAATCTCACTTGTAATGGACTCATTTTCTTTTCATCCGCTAATGCCTAATCATGCTCTCAGCCCTTTTAAAAATGTATTGACTTTCCAGTTAAGCCAACCTTCACTAATCCTCGCTTTATAGCCTCTAAGACATCGTCAACGCTTTGAGTGGAAGCATGCACCTCTGTGTAAACGGTCCATAACTCGTCAACCGTGTGAGCATCGCTCCCGGCGACACCCGGCAGTTTCATGCTTTTGGCTAATTTTTCAGCCATTTTGTTGAGGGCATGGCTTGTTGTGCCGTTTAAAATTTCTATCGCATCCACAGCGTATTTTCTGGCTGAATCGCCAAGACCAAAGGCTCTGTAAGGATGGGGAACTACTGTTAAGCCGTTGTTTTCTCTTGCGAAATCAACCACGTTTTCAACGGTCCATGGCGTTGGAGGCAGTTCTGTAACGCCTAAAACTATTAGGTCTCCACTAATCGTGCGTATCTCAACTCCTGGAATTATCAGTATGTCATTTTTGTATGAGGAAGCGAGTTTTCGCACTTTGTGATAGCCTCTAACCGTGTTGTGGTCTGTTACAGCCACAGCTTTGATGGATGGATGTGCGTAAAGCTTGTCCACCAGAGTTTTCGGGTTTATTGATGCATCATATGAATAAGTTGTGTGAACGTGTAGGTCAGCTTTAATCAAGGCTTGTTCGCCCGTTTCTGTTGAAAAGCTTCTCAATTTCCTTTAGCATTGTTTTGCTTCGCGCTCTTTCTACTTTAAGGTATTTGAATTTGATGTTTTTCTTTGAACAGGCTTTTTTGCAGGCGTTCAGAACGCTTTTGTTCCAGTTTTCCGGATCGTGAAACATTAAAATCGCCTTGTAACTTGTGCTGTTAATGTAGTTTGCTGTTTGGTTTGCCACGTACTCTCTTGTTTCCATGTCGGGAGGCATCATGGTTTCATGTTGGGAAAGCGGATAAATCTCGTCGAGTTCAATCGGGATTACTCCAAAGGGCGCCGCGTAGAAGCACACATGAATCTTGTCTAATTGCCTTTTGAATTTGTTTTTAAGAAGTTTCATTGTTTCTTTGAACATTTTTGATTTATGAAATGGTTTCATCTGAATTTGAGGCATTAATATTAATAATTCAGCTTTTTTCGGCGGAGCGTATCTTTCACTCATTCTTTTTCTGTGCCTAACAACTTCCGGTCTTGCAAGGTCTAGTGAATCGAAGAAGAATATGCCTGCCTTTTTTGTTGTTGGGCTGTGTCTTTCGATGAAGTCTTCATACTTCTTCAGTTTCTTTAAGGCTTGAAGCAAGGCTGGATGTCCGTTGGCTCTGATTTTCAAGTGTTCCCAGAGTCTACCCTCTTTTATCGCGTTCTTTATTCTCCTTAACTCTGTGAGGCATGTGTAGAGGTTGTGTTCAGCTAGAAACGTTTGCCTCTCGTTTTGAGGCATCTCTAAAACGTCTTTTGGAGTTGTTTTTGAGCATCTTGGGCATGCACATGGGAAATACTCAAGTTCGTTTAGCCTTGATGTGCCTTGCTCTGTCATGTAGCGGTTTTCTCTTGCATATATAGCGTAAGCTGCTGAGTCGAAGAGGTCGCATCCGAGGGCTACGGCTAGAGCGAACATGAACGGGTGTCCGGCTCCGAAGAGATGGAGGGGTCTTTCCATGGGCATATTCATTTTCGCGGTCATTATCATGTCGACCAAAACGTCGAATCTGTAGTGTTCCATGACCTCTGTTGGGCTTCCTAAAGCGTGTATTTGAAAGGGCAGTTCTCCCACTTTAACGGCTGATTCGGCAACGAGGTCTAAGTATCTCCCACCTTGAATAGGACCAACCCAGAGAATGTCCTCTCGAGTTTTTGTTTGGAAAAGCTCTTTCGCCCTTTTCAAGGTCTCCCTTACAGTGTTTTCCGCGTATTTTTTCGAAACCTTCCAGCCCGTCGGCAAATCCAATATTGTAGCTATGTCAGCGTCTATTCGCTCCTGATATTCCACGATTTCTTTCGGGGTTGCTTCTATGTCTCCGTAGACTAAGATTTGGTATGCACCAGAATCGGTCATTACAACTCCGTTAAAGTCTAAGAAATTGTGCACTCCTTTTTCTATAGGTTTGTCTCCGAAGCGTTTTTTGAGTATGTAAGCGTTTGTTATCAACGCGTTACATCCGAAAACTTCACGCATTCTTTTCGGAGATATCGGCTGCACGTTTGGGTTTATAACTGGAAAAAGAAGCGGAGTTTCGATTTCACCGCTTTTGGTTTTAAGTCTGCCTATTCTCGCAAGTATATCTCTTTCTCTTATTTCAAACGTCATCTTGAGCCTAGACAGAATCGGCTAAACACACTTATATTATATTTCATTTTAAACAAGAGCACTTCTACAAAGCAAACATTAAGCAACGAAGAGAGAATCGACGGTGAGTGAGTGGCTGATAATACAGATTTCTGTTTCATAATTTTTTAGTATTTACCGCTGAATTGATGTTTCGGCGAATTGGTTGAAGAAAACTAAAAAGAAAAAGGGTAAAGGTAAGAAGAGAAGGTTTTACTGTTCTGTTTGCGGTCGCGAAATCAGCGAGGAGGAGTATGAGGCTTATGATGGTATGTGTTGGGAATGCTGGGATGACCAGATGACCGAAGAGTCTGAGATGATGTTTGGAGACGTAATGTGAAATGGACGAGAAAGTTTACAGGTGCATAAGGTGCGGCAGAAAGATATCAAAGGAAGAATATGAAACTTACGAGGGCATGTGTAAGGAATGCCATGAAATAGAAGTAGATGAACTGGACTATGAAGACGACTATTAGCATGGAGCAGAAGAGGGAAAACAAGCTTTAAATGTTTATAAGCTATTGTTTCGCATCAGAAGAGTGTCTAGAGAATGGTTTGTGCCATCAAAGTATATGAAAAGCCAAAGTTAGACAATCCTGTTTTGATTGAGGGATTACCGGGCATAGGGTTTGTGGCAAACATCGCGGTTTTACACCTAATCCACGAGTTGAAGGCTAAGCTTTTCGCTGAAATCTGCTCCTCAGCCTTTCAAGATTTGGCTGTGACAACCAAAGATGGCGGTGCGCGTTCCCCGATAAACGAGCTTTACTATTACAAGAGCAAGGGTGACGGGCGAGACCTAATTCTGTGGTATGGAAACACTCAAGCGTTAACAACCTTCGGACAGTACGAGCTTTGTGGACGTGTTTTGGACGTAGCTGAGGAGTTAGGCTGTCGTTACGTCATAACCTTGGGTGGATTCCGAATAGAAGAGGCGACGACAAACCCGAGCGTTTACTGCGCTGCGTCAGACCCGGAAACGTTGAAGGAAGCGTTAAGCCTTGAAACCAAGGTTATGGTTGGACAGATATTCGGGGTTGCAGGCATCCTCATAGGACTCGGCAAGCTCAGAGGTTTCAAGGGATTTTCCCTTCTCGTAGAGACCCCCGGCACGTATCCGGATGCGAACGCTGCGCGTTTAGCGTTGTTAAAGGTCTGTAGGTTTCTGAATTTGAAGGTTGATTTTTCAAGGCTTGATGTTGCAGCTGAGAAGACAAAGGATATTTTGGAGTCTTTCGGCTTGATTAGGAAGGTTGAAAAGGAAAAGAAAAAGGAATCTGAGTTTCGCTGGTTTATCTAACCTTTCATCTCGCTGATAAACTGCTCGTAGACCCTCTGAACACGTTCAGCTGCCGGACCAGCCCCTTCCACAACACCCTTCTCTGTGACTTTAACCCTATCCATAACCCATATGAAGCCTTTGTCTTCGTAAAGTTTAACCATAGTCGGGAAAACTTTTTCAAGGCGATCCGCTAACGCTTTCAGGTCGAAGGGTTTTTCAACGCTTAATATTTGTGCAACAACGTTTCCGTTGAGAAAGACCCTGTGTAAATTTTTTCCTTCCTCGTCTTTCGCTTCGCCTAGGCATAGACTTAAAGTGTCTGGGTTGATACCCATCAGTGTTCCGCTGTATTTCTTTCCGGTGGTTGTTGTAACAATCACGTGTTTATCAAGTAACGCTGCCACTTCCGTGAAAAATTTTCTTTGAGCCATTGACAAACTTAAACCTCCATTCTGTTACGAACAATGTGGAACAACTATTTAGGGTTTGACTTGGAAAAAGGCGAATAGCCTCTACCCCCCCTATAATTTTGGTTCAAACTTTAAGCTGTGTTCAGTTTTCTTCGCTCTAGGTTTTGCTTCAGCAACGTGATAGTGTTGGGTGGCAAGTCTCGGTAGACAACAACGTTTGGACCGATCCAACAGTTGTTTCCAACTTTCACGCCGGGCATGAAAAGCGTGTTTATCCCCGCTTTCACGTCGGCGCCCAGTATTGCCCCGAGTTTTTTTCTTCCAGTGTTGACAACCTTATCCTTCACGAGCATCTTGATTGTTCCAGCGTCAAGCCTATAGTTAGCTGTCACCGTCCCCGCGCCTAGGTTGCAGTTTTCACATATCACGCTGTCGCCAACGTAAGACAAGTGGCCGATGTGAGTGTTGTCCATGATTATGCTGTTCTTTATTTCACAGGCGTTGCCGATTCGCACTTTTTTACCTATGCTTGTGAAAGGTCGAATGTAACAGTTCGGTCCTATGTCGCTTCCCTCATCTATAAACGCTGGACCTTCGATGTACGCTCCGGAGCGGATGCGCACGTTCTCTGCAACTGTTACGGGACCAATTATGTGCGCGCCCTCCTCTATTTGCCCGTGTAGCTCATGTTTCATCCTCAGCAACGCCCAACGGTTCGCCTCAAGTAAGTCCCAAGGTCTTCCGATGTCAAACCATTCTCCGCTGGGGATTTTAACGGCTAAAACAGGCTTCTTCTCTGTTAGCAAAAGTGAGATTGCATCGGTGATTTCCCATTCCCCCCTAGCAGAAGCCGAAGTTTCCTTCACTTTGTCAAATATCTCCGTTGAGAAAACGTATATGCCTGCGTTTGCCAAGTTTGTAGGCGCTTCACCACGGTTTGGTTTTTCAACTATTCTCTTCACGTATTTTTCTTCTCGAAGCTCTACCACACCGTAGTTTTCAGGGCTTTCAACAGAAACCACAGCCATTGTCGCGGCTGGCTTCTCTTCGTTATGCGTAGCGAGAACCTTTCTTACAGCCTCAGATGTGAACAGTAAATCACCGTAGACAAGCAAAAAATCATCTTTCACGTATGGTTCAACAACGCTTACGGCATTGCCTGTCCCAAGCACACCCTTCTGCTCTGCATATTCAATTTTTAACCCAAATCTTTCACCGTCACCGAAGTAATCGCGGATCGCGTCAGCCATATAGTGGACAACGATTAACACTTCATTTATCCCAGAGGCTTTAACCGCGTTTAAACCATGTGCAAGAATAGGTTTTCCACCAATTTCTATCAGATGCTTCGGTTTTGTCAACGTAATGGGTTGCAGTCTCACGCCTTCTCCGGCGGCTAAAATTACGGCTTTCAATTTTCCACTTCCTCAACAAGTTTTTTAACGAGAGATAAACCTTTTTCCATTATCTCATTCGCAGTTTTTAACGATTCACCCTCAACCGTCAATCGGATAAGCGGTTCGGTTCCAGAAGCCCTAACCAAAATCCATCCTTCCTCAAGTGTTAAACGAACACCGTCAACGGTTGAAACTTGTTTAAAATTCGGAAAGACAGAAGCCAACTCTTCTCCGATTTTCTCCACAACCTTGTATTTCACTTTATTCTCACAAGGAACATTCTCTCTCAGAGTTGGATATTTCGGTGCGCTTGACACAAACTCGGACAAGCTCACATCCTCATCTTCCAATGCCTCCAAAAGCAACACTGAGGAGAGTAGCCCGTCTGGACAATAATGAAATTGAGGGTGTATCCATGCTCCGCATGGTTCTCCACCGAAAATAGCCCCGTGTTTTTCCATAGCCTCCGCCAGATAAACATCACCAACTCTTGTTCTAACAACTCTTCCACCGTAAGCTTCAACCATCTTTTCAACACACATGGATGCCTCAACATTCGTTACAACAGTTCCGCCGTGACCCCTCTTTACAACATGCGCAGCATACGCAGCTAAAACCCTATCAAAGTCTACGAATCCGCCCTTCTCATCTACAAAAGCCACTCTGTCACCATCGCCATCGTAGGCTATCCCCACATCCGCACCCAAATTACAAACAATTTCAGTCAAGGATTTCAACGATTCAGCGTTAGGTTCCGGGCTTCTACACGGAAAGAAACCATCCGGCTGAGCGTTTATTGCAGTCACCTTACAGCCCAAGCTTTTAAACAACGCTGGAGCGACGTTGCATGTTGCCCCACATCCTAAATCTAACAGAACGTATGGTTTTTTGTTCAGTTTCACGTTTTTCAGAATCATCTCATTATATAAGGAAGCCCCATTAAAGTGCAACGTGTCGCCTACATCCCGCCACTCCGCTAACCTAAAACCCTCGCTCGCCATCAGCCTCTCAATCTCATTTTGCTTTTCCTCATCATAAGCTATACCGTTTCCGTCGAAAACCTTTATCCCATTATATTGAGGGGGATTATGCGAAGCAGTAATCATAAAACCGGCGTCAGCACCTAGTTTTCTCGTCAAATAAGCCAGAACAGGAGTAGGAACCACATCCAAACGGCTTACTCTCACACCGGCAGCCAAAAGGCTTGAAACAAGAGCGCTCTCCAACATCAGACCTGAAACTCTTGTGTCACGACCCACAAGCACTTCGCCAGCTTTGGAAAACGTCGCAACAGCCAAGCCTAACTTAGCCGCCAAAACTGGTGTAAGAGTTACGTTAACCAAGCCGCGAACTCCAGAACTCCCGAAAAGCCTAGACTTCAAAGCCTTCTACCTCATTTTACAGTAAAATAATTACGCGTTTGCAAGTATTTATACAATAATCTAGTTTTGCTCATGCATCAGCTTTTCACAGAACCTTATCAACTGCCTTCTTGTAGGATGCCTTCCCTTTAGGTCTGATATGTAATAGGCTGCAACAGCATTGGCTAACGTCAATCTACAAGAGTCGGAAAATCCGAGAGCATCTCCCAAGATGTTTCCAGCGTTCCAAGCGTCTCCCGCTCCAGTCGCCCTCAAAACCGGAATCTTAAAAGCTGGAACCATGGTTTCACCTTTTTCGGTGAACGTTGCTGAAAAGTTTGTGGTGTGCAAGTCAACTCTCGCAGACAACTGCGACGCTAAGATCCTTGCACTTTCCATCGCCAACTCGTCAAACCGCAATTTCTTCCGAAGAGCTTTCACTTTATTACTCAACTGGGACGCATAGCAGACTGCTTCGTTCTCGTTTACGCTTAGAACATCCACTATTTTGCCTCTCAAAACATTCTCTGTTAACGCGGGAATCTCCCTTTCGTTTGGAGTTGGGTCAGCCGTGTCGTAATATGTTTTGCCTTTTCCCCTAGTCTTTACATGGCGGAAAACGGTTTCAGCCAGCTCCGTTCCGAACCGTCTGGTTCCAGCCCAGTTGAAGACGCACACGTAATTAGCGTTTTCAATAACCTCAAAGTCTTCATCGCTCAGATTGTGCGGTCCAAAATCTGCAAGGGAGCCTAAATCTCTGAGCATAA
>PIYA01000016.1 GCA_003601785.1 Candidatus Bathyarchaeota archaeon | reverse complement strand
AACACCGCAGGAACACTTTTGCTCATAGGAGCCATTCTAGTTATAATTTTCATAGGCGCCATAATAATGCTCATCGCTTGGATACTAGTTGCCATCGCCTTCTTCTCGATCAAAACGCCTCCGCCGTCGGCTGAGGCGCCACCTCCTCCACCACCATAAAACACACTTTCATACTTTTCTCTCCGTAGTCCTAACAAGTTTTAAACGTGAAAGAGTTTTAATTTAGGCTTAGAAGGGACTCTGATGAGCGGTAAGGATAGAAAGACGTATACTGGTAAGTGTGTTGATTGTGGTTCGCCTTTAGAGTTGTATGAGATTGACTTTAAGAAGGGACGTAAAATAATGCAGTGTACCCGTTGTGGCTTGTTCCATTTTTACAAGAAAGACTTTTTCGGCAAGTGGAAGCTTGTCAAGGTCAGCAGAGTCTCAGACTTATGGAAGAACTCTAAATGATGGGGACAACCCATGCGGTTTTCGCCTTACTCTGCTACTACATCATAGCCTATTTCATGAAACTGCCCTTTGACGCACCAGCTGTTTTAACATTCCTCATCATCGGAAGCTTGCTACCAGACATAGACCATCCGCGGATGTTTTTAATCCAGCAGAACTACTTGTTCAAAAGGAGAGCCCGCAGGTTCATCAAGCACAGAGGAATAGTTCACAGCCTGTTAGCCGCCTTAGTTGCAACGACAATCGTTTGGGTGATAGCCAGACTTTATAATCTTGAAATGTTAACGGTTGAATGCTTCCTTTTAGGCTTTATATCCCATTTAGCCGCAGACTCACTTAATCCAACCGGGATAATGTGGCTGCAACCCTTCAGCAAAAAGAAAATAAGAAACGGGATAAGAACAGGCTCAGCGACCGAGAAAGCCTTCTTTACGCTGGTGGTTGTCGCCATCTGCGCAGTTTTGTACACGGCTCATCCAGAAGCCTTTAGTTCTTTACTTAAGAACCTACAGTTTTAGAGACTTTAAAAGAACAGCCGTAAGCGCCAAAAATGTTGTAAAGATATGGAAAACCATATAAATCACCGTTCCGCTGTTCAATTGCAAGTTGGAGAGATTAAAAAGTGCCAAAATGGGGATACTCCATAACAGAGGAAGAATTAGACCCTGAAAAAACCGTGAAAGCAAGCGGAAGAGAGGTTAGAGTATCCCATAAATCAGCAAGAGAAGTGTGTAAAACAATCAAGGGAATGACGCTTGACCAAGCCAAAAAATACCTAAGAGAAGTCATGGAAAAGAAACGTCCCGTCCCCTTCACAAGATTCAAGAAGAAGGCAGCCCACCGCCACGGACTCCAAAAGGGCTTCGCGGGAAGATACCCCGTCAAAGCAGCCAAACAAGTTTTAAAAGTGTTGGAAGAGGCGGAAGCCAACGCTGAAAACAAGGGATTAGACATAGATAGAATGCGAATAATTCACGCTGCAGCCTACCCTGGAATGAAAATTAAAAATTATATGCCGAGAGCCATGGGAAGAAGCTCTCCGAAATTTGAAACACTATGCCATATAGAAATGGTTCTGGAGGAACAGCCGGAAACGGAGGAAAAAATCTGATGGCCATCGTCAAACACTTCATAACGGAGTCTATAAAAAGAACCGAGATAGACGAGTTCCTCCAGAAAAGACTTGAAAGGGCGGGATACGGTGGAGTAAACATATCGAAAACTCCGCTTGGAACCCACATAGTGATCTACGCCATGCGTCCAGGCTTGGTGATAGGACGCGGTGGAGAAACAATAAAGGAACTTGCAAGAGTTTTAGAAGAAAAATTCAACGTTCCAAACCCCCAAATTTCCGTTTCTGAAATTGAAATCCCAGAATTAAACGCTTACATAGTGGCCTCACGCATAGCCTCAGCCCTACAAAGAGGCGTACACTTCAGGCGAGCCGGATTTTGGGCATTGAACAGGGTTATGGAAGCAGGAGCCCTAGGCGTCGAAATAATCATAAGTGGAAAATTAAGAACAGAGAGAGCAAGATATGAAAAATTCAAAGCGGGATACATGCCGAAATGCGGCGATCCCGCGTTAAAGTACATGAGGAAAGCTGAGGTTCACGTTCAACTGAAACCGGGAATATTCGGTGTAAAAGTTAGGATTATGCCGCCTGACGCAAAGTTTCCAGACAAAATTCAGATAATTGAAAACCTTCCTTCCGAAGAGACAGAGACTGCAGAGGAAAAAACCGGAGAGGAGGCAACCGAGTAAATGCCCATATTGCGCGTCAAAGAAATTCGAGACATGACATCGGAGGAACGCGTTAAAAAACTTAACGAGTTGAGAACGGAGCTCATGAGATTGAGAACCATGGTTAAGGCAGGAGGCACCATAGAAAACCCCTCGAGAATAAGGGAGCTGCGCAAGGCGATCGCTAGGCTGTTAACCGTCGAGCATGAACAAAAATTCGGCATAGGCAGGGAAAAAACGGAGAGAAAGAAGAAATGAAAGTGACGCCGAACATAATCCGTTACGAGTTCATCGGAACAGAGGCTAAAGTCGCGGATAGCAGACACCCATGTTACGTTGGGATTTCAGGTAAAGTAATGGATGAGACAAAAAACACGTTCACAATCCTGCATGAAGGAAGAAGAAAAAAGATAATAAAAGAAGCCGCGGTTTTCCACTTCAAGTTTCCAGACGGAACAACGGTTGAAATCGACGGCAAACTCCTTGTTGGAAGACCTGAAGACCGCCTTAAAAAGCGTGTCAGGAGGCTTTGGTGATGTCCCTAGTGTTCAAAAAACCCAAGAAAACATGCAACGACAGAAACTGCCCGTTCCACGGCGACCTCCCAGTGAGAGGAAGAGTCTTCGAAGGGGTAGTTGCCAGCGCAAAAATGGATAAAACAGTGATAGTGAAACGCGACTATCTCCATTACGTTCCAAAATTTAAGAGATACGAGAGAAGACGAAGCCGCATCCCGGCACACAATCCCCCATGCATAAACGCCAAAGAAGGGGACACCGTTCGAATAGCCGAGTGCCGTCCAATAAGCAAAACAGTCTCCTTCGTCGTTGTAGAAAAACTGGAGGAAGCGTAGAGTGGCTGCAAGGGCTAAGATGAGAGCACTGGTTGCAAAGGGAATGATTGGGCAGAGACCGAAAATCTCAAGGGGGCTCCCAGCGGGTTCAATACTGAGATGCGCCGACAACACTGGAGCAAAGGAACTGCGGCTGGTTCAAGTCATGGGCTATAAGGGACGCTTAAGAAGAGTGCCGTCAGCCGCTGTGGGTGACAGAATAACCGTTTCAGTTAGACACGGAACACCAGACATGAGAAAGAAAATATTCCAAGCAGTCGTGATAAGACAGAGAAAACCGTACAGAAGACCTGACGGATTTTGGGTTCAATTTGAAGATAACGCCGCAGTGATAATAACTCCAGACGGAGAAATGAAAGGAACAGAGATTCGCGGACCAGTGGCGAAAGAGGCTGCTGAGAGATGGCCTAGAATAGCCAGCGCCGCGAGCATAATAGTTTAGGAGGATGGGAAATGCAGAGATTAAAACCCGTGGCAAAACCTTCAAAACAGAGAAAAATGATTTATCAAGCTCCAAGCCACATACGCAACAAACTCTTCTCAGCGCCGCTTTCACCAAGTTTAAGAAAATCCCACGGAGTGAGGTCTCTCCCTGTTAGAAGCGGAGACACCGTTCGAATCATGCGAGGGGACAGCAAAGGATTCGAAGGAAAGGTCACACGGGTGGATAGGAGGAAGTATAGAATCTATGTTGAGGGGTTGACAAGGGAAAAGGTTGATGGAACAACGATATTCGTTCCAATTCACCCCTCAAAGGTCATGATAACAAAGTTAAATCTCGACGACAAGTGGCGGAAGAAAATTTTGGAAAGGAGAAAGAAAACCGAAAGAAAGAAGCCAGAAATCGTAGAGGAAAAACCGCCAACGGAAGAGATTGAAGAGATCGAGGAAGTTGTTCCAAAAAAAGAGAAGAAAAAGCCTAAGAGGAGGAAAAAGAAGCGAAAAGTAACTGAAAAACCAGCAAAAGCGGAAGCAAAAGAGGAGAAAACCAAGAAGACGAGAAGGAAGCGGAAAACAAAAAAGAAGACTGAAAAGGAAACTGAGAAGACGGAGAAAACAAAGCCGAAGACGAGACGCAAAACTCGCAAGAAAGCTGAAGGAGGAACATGATTTTGGGTAAAAAAGGTGGATCAACAAGTTTAAAACGTAAACCAGCTCCGAAATTCTGGCCCATCCACAGAAAGGAGCAAGTCTGGGTTGTTAAACCTTCACCTGGACCACACTCCCTTGAGAACTGCTTACCATTAGCCATAGTTTTACGTGACATACTCGGATTCGCCGAAACAAGGAAGGAAGCGAAGACGATAGTTTCTCAGGGAAAAATCCTTGTTGATGGAAAGGCCAGACGGGAAGACGATTTTCCAATAGGTTTGATGGATGTTATTTCCATACCTGAAATGGATAAATCGTTCCGCGTCTTTCCCTCTAAAAAGGGGTTAATTCTCCATCAAATAGACAAGGATGAGGCGAAATTCAAGCTTTGCAGGATAGAGAACAAAACAACCGTGAGAAATGGACGGATACAGCTCAACCTACATGACGGCTCAAACATCTTGATAGAGGTCGCAGATCCGAAGAATCCCCAAGAACACGTTTACAGAACACTCGACACGTTGAAGATAAGTATCCCAGAGAGGAAAATCCTTGAACATGTAAAAATGAAGAAAGGTGATTTTGCCGTAATAACCGGCGGAAAGAACATTGGAAGATACGGAAGGATAGTTGAGGTTGAAGAGGAAAGGGGAAAGAAACGTAGGAACACCCTCGTGACAATCGATGATGGAAAGGGCAACCGTTATCAAACAGTGTTGAACTTTGTGTTTGCGATAGGCGAAGAACAACCCTTAATATCGTTACCGGAGGCAGTGTAATTGTCTGAGGATGAAATCCGCAAAAAATGGGAAGAAAACCCGATGCTCAAACCGAGAATTGAAAAAGTAGTGGTGAACATGAGCGTTGGAAAACCTGGGGAACCACTGGAGAAGGCTGTAAGAGTTCTAAAGGATTTAACCGGGCAAACCCCGTGCAGAAGAAAAGCCAAAAAGACCATTAGGGATTTCGGAATCAGAAAGGGTGAACACACAGCGTGTCTCGTAACCCTCAGAAAACAAAAAGCCATAGAGTTCTTGAAGAAGGCCCTATCGGTAGTTGATAACAAGATATCCAAAGAACGGTTTGACAGGTATGGAAACTTCTCCTTTGGAATAAAGGAACACATAGAAATTCCAGGGGTGAAATATGACCCTGAAATCGGCATATTCGGCATGGATGTCTGTGTATCCTTAAGCCGCAAAGGATACCGCGTGAAAAAAAGAAGAAGAGAGAGAACCAAAATCGGTTCAAAACACGTCTTAACTCCCGAAGAAGCCATGGTTTTCGTCAAGGACACGTTGGGGGTTGAGATTGTATAGGATTGGAGGGAAGCTGTATGGCAAAACAGAAACCTAAAAAGGAAAGAAAACATGGCAAGGGAACGAGACGTTGCGCCAGATGCGGATCTTACGGCCCCGTTATCAGACGTTATAATTTATATTTGTGTCGGCATTGTTTTAGAGAAGTAGCCAAAAAGCTCGGGTTTAAAAAGTATGAGTAGCTGAGGAAAAGGGTAATGGACACTTTGGCAAACGGCTTAACAGTAATCGTGAACAACGAAATGCGGAACAAACGTGAATGCATAATCAGTCCAGCCTCTAAACTTTTAGGCAGAGTTCTAAGAGTCATGCAGCTAAACGGTTACATAGGAGAATTTGAATTCATAGACGACGGACGCACGGGAAAGTTTAAGGTTCAACTTTTAGGGAGAGTAAACGACTGCGGAGCGATCAGACCGCGCTTCCCTGTGAAAGTGGAAGAATTTGAAGAGTGGGAGAAAAAGTTTCTTCCCTCCAGAGACGTGGGCTTGTTAATCGTTTCAACATCGAAGGGAGTGATGTCTCACAGAGAAGCGAAGGAAAAAAGAGTGGGAGGAAGACTTCTAGCTTTCGTCTATTAGGAAGTGTCTAAAATGCGAGCCGTGGAAATCTCCAAAGTCGTTCAAGTTCCAGATGATGTGGAAGTGGCAATAGAAGGGAGAAAAGTCACGGTTAAGGGTGTAAAGGGAACGTTAACCCGCGACTTCTCTCACGCTCCGATATCGATGGAACTGAATGGAAAAAACATCCGTGTGTGGGCTGAGTGGCCTCGTAAAAAGGAAGCAGCCCTTGTGGGCACTGTTTGTTCTCACATTCAGAACATGATAACAGGTGTCAGAAAAGGTTTCACATACAAACTAAAAATTGTCTTCTCCCACTTTCCAATATCGGTTAAAGTTAAAGACAAAACGATTCTGATTGAAAACTTCACGGGTGAAAGAACCGCCAGAAAAGCTAGAATAATGGGTGACACGCAAGTTAAAGTTCAAAGCGAGGACATAATTGTCCAAGGTATAAACTTGGAAGACGTAAGTCAAACAGCGGCAAACATAGAGCAAGCAACAAAGGTGAAAAGGAAAGACCCCCGAGTGTTCCTGGACGGCATATACGTTTACGAGAAAAGTGAGGGAATGGAGGCGTGAGTGAACAAAACGTGACGGTAGCCCAGAAGGCGGTGGAGCTCAGAAAGCGAGTGAAAAAGAAGAAACCAGATTTCGTTAGACAAGAGAGCTGGCGATACAAACGGTTGAAGGAAAATTGGCGTAGACCACGAGGCATAGACAACAAGATGCGAAGGAAAATCAAGGGGTGGCCCGTCACGGTAAGCGTTGGATATAGAGGACCGAAGGTTGCAAGAGGACTTCACCCTTCGGGTTACAAGGAGGTTTTAGTGCACAACGCTGAAGAGCTTAAGAAGATTAACCCGAAGACAGAAGCCGTGCGGATTGCACACGCGGTGGGTAAGAGGAAAAAAGCGAGAATCCTTGTCGAAGCGAGAAAGAGAAAGATAAGAGTTCTAAATTTCAAAGAGGAAAAGGAAGCGGCGAAAGAAGAAGTAGCTGAAGAGAAAGAGGAGGAGAAACCAGAGGAAGAAACCGAAGAGAAAGCTGAAGCGGAAAAACCTAAACGAAAGAAGACGAGAAGACGCAGAAAGAGGGATGAGAAACATGACGAATCTTAGAAACCAGCGACGTTTAGCAGCGCAAATACTGAAAATCGGTCAAAACCGCGTTTGGATAGACCCTGAAAGAATAGACGACGTGGAAGCAGCTATAACCCGAGAAGAAATTAGGAAACTAATCCATGAAGGCGCTATAAAACCTCTACCAGAGAAGGGGGTAAGTCGAGCGAGAGCAAAAGTCTTACACGAAAAGAAGAAGAAGGGAAGAAGAAGAGGCTCAGGGAGCAAAAGCGGTGCAGCCCACGCGAAAATCTCCAAAAAAGAAGTGTGGATGAGCAAAATTCGAGCCTTAAGAAGAAGACTTCGAGAATTAAAAAACAAAAAGATAATCAGCGAAAACGCCTATCGAAAGGCTTACGTCATGGCAAGCAGTGGAAGATTCAGGTCAATAGCGGACATGGAAAACCATCTGAAAGAACAGGGACTCTGGAGGAAACGTTAAATGGCAAAGAATGCACGCTATTGTGTTCCGTTCAGGAGGAGGAGAGAGGGAAAGACAGATTACAGAGCAAGAAAAGCGCTTTTGCTTTCTGGAAAACCGAGACTGGTAGTGCGGGGTTCGCTGAAAAATATGACAGCCCAAATAATTGTAGCCAAACCTCAAGGAGATGAAGTTACGGTTTCCGCACACAGCAGAGAACTAACAAAAAATTACGGGTGGAAGGCTCCTCAAGGAAACCTTCCAGCAGCCTATCTGACAGGACTTCTGTGCGGGTTAAAGGCAAAAGCGAAAGGTGTGAAAGAATCCGTCTTAGACATCGGATTGCACTCGCCCACAAAAGGTGCAAGAGTGTTCGCAACGCTTAAAGGGGTCTTAGACGCTGGATTAGATGTGCCGCACAGCGGAGAGAGACTTCCAAGCGATGAAAGAATAGAAGGACAACATATCGCGCAATACGCTGCGAGTTTAGCTTCAAATCCTGAAGAATACCAATCAAAATTTTCAAAATATCTGGAACGAAAATTGCCGCCTGAAAAACTTCCAGAACACTTCGCAAAGGTTAAAGAAAAGATAATTTCAGCCTTTAAAAGCAAAGGAGTAAAAACCTAATGTCAACAAGAAGAAGAAGGACCACCGTGAATCTGGAGGAATGGGTTCCCAAGACACGCCTCGGAAAGATGATACAAGAGGGGAGAATAACATCAATTGAAGAAATCTTTACAGAAGGCTACCAAATACGGGAACCACAAATTGTTGATGCGTTACTCCCAGACATACAAGAGGAAGTTATAAACATAAATCTTGTTCAAAAACAGACCGATGCCGGTGAAAAATCAAGATTCAAAGCAATAGTAGCCGTTGGAAACAAAGAAGGCTACATCGGTTTAGGCTCGGGAAAAGCAACCCAAGTGCGAACAGCAATAGAAAAGGCGGCTATAGACGCGCGTCTAAACATCGTTCCAGTTAGGCGTGGATGCGGAAGTTGGGAGTGCGGTTGCGGAAGACCACACTCGGTGCCCTTTCAAGTTGAGGGAAAATGTGGAGGTGTAAGAGTAGTAATCATTCCAGGACCCAGAGGCTTAGGTCTAGTTGCCGGTGAGGTGGCGAAGGTTATTCTAGGACTCGCCGGCATAAAGGATTGCTGGACCAGAAGTTATGGTTCAACAAGAACTATTCCATCGTTCGCCTACGCTGTTTTTGACGCGTTAAAGAAAACCTACACTCTCATAACTCCCGTGGATTGGGTGAGACATTGACCGAAAAAACGGAAGAGCACAAATGCATAGTTGCTGTTAGGGTTCGAGGGGTTATAAGTGCTCCGAAACAAGTGAGAGAAACGCTTGAGATGTTAAACCTAAAAAGAAATAACTATGCGGTTTTAATCGATAATCGCCCCTCATTCTTAGGGATGCTGAAAACGGCGCAAAATTTCATCACATGGGGTGAAGCCTCAAAAGAAACCGTGAGCATGCTTATTAAGGAGAGAGGCAGAACCCTTGGAAACAAAAGGTTAACCGATGAGTACGCTCAGAAAATCGGTTACAAATCCTTAGATGAACTGGCTCAAGCCGTGTTCAACTGTCAATTAAAATATTGGAAGTTGCCTAACATACAACCAGTTTTCAAACTGCATCCGCCGAAAAAGGGGTTCAAGGGAAAAATCAAGAGAGCCTATGGTGCGGGAGGAGAACTAGGCTACCGCGGAGAGAAAATCAACGAGCTTATAAAACGGATGATTTAAGATTTTGCGATACATTTTATAGCAACCTTCTCAATGCCATTGTATTCAAGGAGAGGGTGAAATGAGCGGGAAATGGCGGAGAAAACGGAAACGTTCAAAATGGTTTAGGATATTCAAAAAATCAGACAGGGACAGCGAATCTGGAACAGCAGTTTTCAAAACCTTTCGAATTAGAAACTCCAAAGTTAGGAAACAAGTCTATTATTATAAGCATCACCTTTCAAGAAGGAATAGAAAGACAGAATGGAAGGAACCTGAACCATTAACGGACGTGTTTGAGGATGAAGATGAAATAGTTGTAGTCGCAGAGTGCGTAGGATTTAACAAGAAAAACTTAAAAATCAACGTGAAAGACAGAAGATTAGTTCTATCCGCCGAATCCAAAAACCGCCAATATCACAAAAGTTTAAATCTTCCGAAAAAAGTGATTCCACACACCTTAAGCACAACATATAAGAACGGTGTGTTGGAAATACGGTTAAAAAAGGTGGTTGAAGAAAAACCTTTAACCAAATAGTAGCTGGTTAAAACATGCCTCACAAACTTCGAAAAACAAGGAAAAAACGCGGTTCCAGAACCGTTGGTTACGGCAGAGTAGGGCAACACAGAAAATCAGGTTCAAAGGGCATGCGAAAGGCTGGAAGACACAAGCAGGGATGGAGCTATGTGATTAAGTACGAACCAGAATACTTCGGTAAGAGGGGGTTTACGTCGCCAAAGAGTTTAAGACGGAGAGTGAACATCATAAACGTTGGAACATTAGACGAGATAGCTGAAGAGGTTTCCACAGAAAAGAAGAAAGATAAACTGTTCATAGACCTGGAAAATCTCGGATACACTAAGCTTCTCGGAAAAGGAAAGGTAACGAAACCTTTAATCATAAAAGTTTCATCATACTCAAAATCGGCAGCTGAAAAGATAAAAGAGGCTGGTGGGCGAATCTTAACAGAACTTGAAAAATCAAAGTAGGGTTAGCTCATGGCTGGAAGATTCCTAAGCTTATTCAAACCCATCGCCAGGTTTGTTCCAGAAATTAAGGCTCCAGAACGAAAGGTAAGCTTTAACGAAAAACTCTTCTGGACGGCAATAGTGCTAATTCTCTATTTCGTGATGTCCGAAGTCCCGCTTTACGGAGTTGAAACAACAGCGCTTGGAGAACTCTCCGCCCTCAGAGTGATATTCGCCTCCAACCGCGGAAGCCTCATGGAACTAGGCATAGGTCCAATAGTCACCGCGGGCTTAATACTGCAGCTTTTGGTTGGTTCAAACATGATAGAAGCCGACATGTCGAATCCGGAGGACAGAGGCTTGTTCACAACAGCCAGCAAAGTTTTCTCCATAATCCTAACAGGAGTTCAAGCGTCAGCCTACATAATAGGCGGAATGTACGGTGCCCTACCAGGCACATCAGCCCTAGCCGTTTTTCTGCAGCTCTTGGCAGCTGGCGTAATAGTCATTCTCTTAGATGAGCTGGTTCAGAAGGGGTGGGGCTTCGGAAGCGGAATAAGCCTCTTCATCATGGCTGGAGTTGCTCAAAGAGTTTTCTTATCTAGTTTCGGGTTGGCTGGACCTATGGCTGACACAAACTATTACGGAGCGTTCATAGCCCTCGCACAAATAATCACACACATAACAAACGGTGAAGACATCATCATACATCTACCTGAAGGGGGAACCAGAAACGATGGTCCGTGGATGTGGCAGCACATTTTCATAAGACCGGAAGACCCAACGTTGCCAGCCATGATGGGTTTCATCGCAACAGTTGCAACTTTTCTGGTGATAATTTACATGGAAGGTGTGAGAGTTGAACTGCCGTTATCTTATGCTGGTTACAGAGGTTACCGAAGCAGATACCCGATAAAACTCTTGTACGTGTCAAACCTTCCAGTAATCTTTGCTTCAGCCCTCTTTGCAAACGTGTACTTCTTCT
>PIYA01000015.1 GCA_003601785.1 Candidatus Bathyarchaeota archaeon | reverse complement strand
AAAACTTATGATTTTTCTCGGGTTAAAAATTGTAAGGTTTGCGTTTCGCAGTTTTCTGCCTATTTTTGGAATTAATCCTGCGGCGTCTGTTCCGAGCTTGCAGACGACAGCCCATTCAAAAAATCCAAGCTGTTCGATGTCTATCACGTCTCGGTTACACCTCGCCATCTTTAAGGCTTGTTTAACCTCAGAGGCAGATGCACCTAAAACTATCAGTCTGTCCAGCAGGGATTTTACCCATTCTCTATATTGTGCCAGCTGTTTTTCTGATAGCATCGCCTCGACGTGGTTATCTTTCCTGTTAATACTGTAAACTTTGACAGTTAAAGGTAGATTTTCGCAAAAGCCGAAAAGGTCTATTATCTTTTGGAGCGCAACTTTTCTTCCATCTACAAGTTGAGCTTGCAAACGATGTAGCGGAATTGCAACGTCTATCGCGTCTGGTTTAAAAATTCCAGCGTCCACGTAAATTTTTTCTCCAGTTTTTCTTAAGGCTGTCACGTAACCTTTGATTACTGAAAACCTCTTTAACTTTGCAAAATCCTCGGGACATAACCCTATTTCCTTCTCTAAATAATGCAGTGCTACCTCTTCGTCTTCTCCTGAAACGCTTACTTGAATCCACCTGCGACGCGTGGCTCCTAGGATTTCCGTTTTAACCTTTAAGCCTTTTAGCATAAGCCTTAAAATGTCGTTGACTTGTTTCAGCTGATAAGCATTGTAGACTTTCGCTGAGAGCGTCACGGTAAACATTTGCAGTCTCCGATTAACCGCGTCATTTCCTCATGTAGTTTTTTTATCCTTTGAATGGCTTGTGGAGGTAGCTCTTTCGAGAATTCCTCAATTGTTTTTTCTATCCGAACTCTTCTGGCTCCTTCGATCAGTTTATCGGCGTAAGAAACGATTTTTTCCTCTAGTGTTACGGGAACATACACGTCTTTTGGCCATCCTAGTTTTTCCGCTTCTTCTGGTGTTATTCCGCCGCCAACGTGTCTTTTTATTATGGATATCACGGGTTCGGGTAATCCCAGAGATTTGGCTATTTTTGCTCCCACGATTGCGTGATGAACAGTATGCGTCTTTGCTCTTCCGATGTCGTGTAGAAGCGCCCCTATCTCAACAAGTTTCACATCTACAGCTAATCCTTTCTCTCTACACGCCTCTGCGATTTCCACCGCGAGTTCAGCCACGGCTTTACAGTGTCTTATAACATTTCTTGAACAGCCGGCTTCACGGAGAAATTTTAGGGCTTTTTCTCTTGATGGAAGCTCTTCACTCACCCAGTTCCTTCCTTAACTGTTCAATTTTTTTGGTTAAAGCGTTGATGATTTTGCTGTTGTCGTAGTGCATTAGGGGTTTGCCGCAGGTTGGGCACTTGAAGAGAAGCTCCACGGCTTCTTCGAACGGTATTCTTTTGCATCCAGGTGTGTAGCAATAGTAAAAGTCGTGGTTTTTCTCATATTCAAGTCTGGCGTTTAATTTTTCGAGAACTCGACGTTTCTGGTTTAGTATAAAGCCTTCTAACTGGTTTGGTTGCAGCTTCCAGTGGAATATGAACCATCCCGTTCTTGGATCTCTTGTTCTCCTCAGTCTCACAAGGGAGTGATCATAAAGTTTGTAGAGGATTTTTCGGACGTCGTTTAGTCTTATGCCTGTTTTGTTTGCTATCTCGTCATCTGTTATCTCATCGGAGTTTTTTAGAATTTCAACTAGTTTAACGGCTTCCTCTTTGTCTTCTCCGAGGGCTTCAGCGATCTTTATCAGGATTGTATCATCTACGAGTGATAACATGATGTCTTCGCTCAACTGTTGAACACTGAACGTGTTTTCCTATAATATATATTCACAAGCCTTAATTTAAATCTCTTCTCAAAATTCCGAATCAGAGCTAACCACTTTTTTCCCTCTCTTCTGAGGGATTATACGTATCTTCGCGTTTTCAAAGGTTTTGGTTAGTTCTTTCCCGTTGAAGTAACGGTCTAGAAAAACGGCTAGGCTTGAACATTCCGAGTGAGGTTGATTTCCAATTGCTACGTTGAAATCTGAGACTTTTTCTGAAAAGAACTCTCTTGGAACCTTCTGGCTTCCAACGATAACTAGAACATCCTTTCCAGAAGCCTTAATTCGTTCCAAAACATCGCTTGTTTCAATGTTTTCCCCATACGCCGTAAGGTGAACAACCACGCCTCCGTTTTCTCTCCACTTTCTAACAGCTTTTTCCCAAGGGATTCCCATCTCAAAAAAGAACCGGCCACCCCAGTTATTCACAACTTTTTCTACGGTTTCCTTGATTTTTTCGTCTTTTACATCTGTCAGTATAACACCTGACGCTCCTAGTGCGCGGGCGGTTAAAACAACGTGAGTTGTGAGTCTTGCGTCTCTTTGTGGTCTGTGGCCCCATCTTAAAACTACGATTTTAGGCATTTTCCTTCACTTGTAGAGTTTTCTCGAATTCTCCTTTGAATTCGTTTTCCACGAGTTTTCTCACTTTTTCTGCGAACCAAGGAACAGCTTCGAAAACCACATGGGCAACATCGCCTTTGTACTCCAGTTTTTTCACATCCGCTCTGTTGAAAAGCCATGAAAGGAATGACATGGAATCGTCTGTTAATGGTATGGTGAGTGACGCTTGAATGTAATTTGCCAGTTTTTTCAGCATTTCATTTTTCAGCATGTCTATGTTTATTCTGTACAAGGCTGATATTGGCACGGGATTTCGAATTTTTCCTTTCAAACTTTCCATAATTCGTTGCACTTCTATTTTTGGCAGCAGGTCAATCTTGTTTAACGCTGTTATTATAGGGATTCCTGAGGCTCCTATTCGTTCTATCGTTTCTAAGCAGCATGAAAGTTTCTTTTCGATGATGTCTATCGGTTCGCTTATGTCCACCACGAGAAGTATCAGATCTGAGTAAATCGTCTCTTCTAGTGTTGAGCGAAAAGCCTCTATCAAGGTTAAGGGTAAACGATCTATGAAGCCAACGGTGTCCGTTAACAGGAATTTTTTATTCGAAAGTCTCACAAGTCTTGTTGTTGTGGAAAGTGTTGTAAACAACGCGTTGTCAACTTGAACTGCATCCTCAGTGAGCGCGTTAAACAGAGAGCTTTTCCCGGCGTTTGTGTATCCGGCTAAAGAAATCGATGAAAATCCGAGTTCTATTCTTCTTTTTCTGTGCAAAATCCTCTTCTTTCTGATTTTCCTAAGTTTTTCACGTATAGATTGTATCTGCCGCTTCACAGTTTCGTAGTAAACATCAACTTCGTATGCTCCAAGTCCCATGAAGCCAGGCTGCTCTTCCTTTCTTGCGAGCCTCACCTTTTCTTTTGCGTGTGTCAACTCGTATCTCAGTCTGGCTAGTTGAATCTGCAGTTTAGCCTCGGTTGTTGTTGCTCTTCTGGCGAAGATTTCAAGGATCAACTGAAAGCGGTCTATGGCTTCTACGCCTGTGACCTTCGCTATGTTGTAGGCTTGAACAGGTTTTAAGGGATTGTCAAAAATCACTTTTTTGGCGCCTGTCTCTTTAACCAGTTTGGCTAATTCTTCAACTTTTCCAGCGCCTATTTGATAACGGGAATCTTGTTTCCGAACCTGTTCTATCTGACCGACAACCGTGTAGCCAGCTGACTCAGCTAGGTTTCTGAGTTCTTCAAGGCTTGAAGGCTCGAATTGTCGGCGTCGTTGAACTATTATCGCTTTCGTTACTTCTTTTCCTCCGCTTTTTTCTTGCTGTTCAGCTGAATTAAGTCTCCAAGAGTTAACTTTCTGCTAGGAGTTTTAGGAACCGTGATTTTCGGAGGTTTCTCCTCAGATGCGGGGACAAGCAGTTTAATTTTTAATGCGTGTTCAAGTTTTGCCGCAAGCCTGTTATCTGGAATCATCTTTCCAGTTTCAATTTTTTTGAGAACTGAAGTCTTCTCATTTATTTTTCTCCCTAAATCCTGGTGTGAAAGCCCCAGTCTTTGTCTTACCTCTCTTATCTTCTCTGCGTAGCCTTCTATCAGTTCAAGATTTGTTTCCGTCGGCGCTGGTGGTTGCGGTTTTCTGATTGGAACTTTTAAGGGCGCAGATTTCGATTTCAACGTTCTGGTTTTCAATGCCGTTTTTTTAGGTTTTGTCTCTTCCCATATTATTTCTCCGAGTTTTGCACATTTACTGCAGACAGTGAGTTTTGCTCCTTCAATTATCACTCTGTAGGGTTTGCCGTGAATTTTTCTCCCGCAGACTTCGCATCGCACCTGTCAACGCCCACCTAAACTGTTTTTATCCTCTCGTCATGTTTATACTTTGTTAATGTAAAGACTAACAGTAGTGTATGGGCTTTGGAAGACGCTATCAGAAGAATCAGAAGTATTGCAGATTACCAGTTTGGGAGAGGAGTAGGCGTCAAGCTTTTTCCAAAGAACGTTGAGATTATTTGTTCGAAGAGAACTGGTAGAATTCGTTACGTGTATTTGAAGGGAGAAAGACTTGTGACGGTTCGCCCCACTGACGGTTTGCTCTCCTTAAGCATTGCTGGAGCGAAAAGGATAGTTAAGAAGGCGAAGTATCGGGTAACCGTTCAAAATGATGTAGCGGAGTTTATAATTAAAGGGGGGGATGTGTTTGCAAAACATGTGGTGCGGGCTGATAAAAACATTCGTCCAAAGGATGAGGTTATAGTTGTCGATGAAAACGGTGAGGTTTTGGCTGTTGGTCGCGCCGTTTTATCTGGTGATGAGATGGAAGCCTTCAAAAGCGGTGTCGCTGTTAAGGTTAGACGTGGACTTTTGGAAGAAAGTTAAGTATTAGATTTTACAATGTTCTAGGTGAAGGTGGAATTCCAATGCGCAGACGCATAAGCCCGCGAGAAGCAAAACGTATGATGCAACGCATGGGTTTAAGCATGGACGCTGTTCCAGAAGTTGAACAAGTCATCATAAAAACAAGTGGAAAAGAAATAGTAATTGAAGAGCCGGAAGTTGCAGTTCTCGACGTCCAAGGACAACGAATATTCCAAATCACAGGCGGAAAAATAAGTGAGAAAGCCGTGGAACGCAAACTGGTAATACCAGAGGAGGACGTTAGACTCGTGGCAGACCAAACAGGCAAAAGCCTAGAAGAAGCGAGGAAAGCGCTGGAAGAAAGCGAGGGAGACTTAGCCAAAGCAATCCTACTCTTGCAATCAAAGGGTTAAACAGAGCAAACCCTTAAGGAAAACTGAGCTTATTTGTCCGTTGCTTTTAAATTTGGTTTCACATAATATTCGACGGAGGTTAAACCCATAATTGTTTGATATTGTTTCGGTGGGACATCTCACTATAGATTCCATTTTCTTACCCGATAGAGATACACCTTTCGTTGTTCTGGGTGGTTCCGTAGCTTACTCTTCCTTTGCCGCCAGACGGTTAGACGCAACAGTTTCAGTGGTCTCAAAGGTTGGTGGCGACTTTCCAAAGGCTTACATGTGGTGGCTTAGACAAGAGGGCATAGACCTGTCAAACACCATAATGGTTGAAAACGCAAAAACAACACGTTTCGAGTTGAAATACAACAGCAACCTGTCAAGCAGAAAACTGCGACTTAAATGTAAAGCACCACCCATCATGATTGAGGATTTGCCCCAATCTTTTCAAGCGAAAGCTGTTCATATAGCTCCCGTAGCCGGGGAAATTCCATACAATCTTGTTGAAGAATTAGAGAAACACTGTGACATCCTATCTCTTGACCCGCAAGGCTTGGTGCGAAACTTCGACGAGAACGGAAACGTTGTATATGGTTCATTAACCGACAAGCGTGTTTTAGAACTCATCGATGTTTACAAGTCATCATCAGAGGAGATAAAAGCCGCAACAAGCATTTCAAACCTAAATTCAGCCATAAAAGCCGTCCACGATTACGGCGTGAAGATTGTTATAGTTACCTCTGGAATGAAGGGTGTTATTTTATCCCAAGAGAACAGCATACTAAACATTCCAGCCTACAAATCGGAAAAAATTGTTGACCCCACAGGCGCTGGAGACGTTTTCATCGGCGGTTTTCTAGCCGAATACATTCACGGTAAAAACTCTCTTTGGTGTGCGTGTGTAGGTTCAGCAGCGGCATCCATCGCTATCGAATCTCGTGGTCCAACATCTTTCGGTGATAAACGAGAGATTTACCGCAGAGCGGACGTGTTGTATGAAAAAGAAATTAAGCGATAACGCGTATTGGTATTGCGTTCAAAATATGAGAATAGGAGAAATACGTTTTGGGACGCGTCGCTAAAGGTGTAAAATGCAACGTAGCGGGTTGTAACAGAGAGGCAGTCCGCTCTCTTTCAGCGGCAAAGGTGAGGTCGGCTGGTTTAAACATCGGCAGCAAAGAGAAAAGAGCATATCTATGCAAGGAACATTACAAAGAATATAAGAAGAGAACAAAAAAGGAGAAAAAGATTGAGCAATGGCGATATAAGAAAGTGTGAACGAGGTGACATTTTATGAGAATATTACAGTTGCACTCAAACTTCATCGAATATAAACCTATCCAGAAAGAGATAACCCAAGCCGAGGAAGCGGAGAAAACCGAAAAAAGACTGGAAGAAATCGTTGTTTTATTCACAGCTGTCGAGGAAGGTGATGACGAAAACGTGGCAAAGAAAGCGATAGATGAAGTCAAAGACTTCCTTAAAAAACTAAAGGTAAACCGCATACTCATCTATCCATACGCACACTTAAGCAGCAACCTGGCAAAACCCACAGAAGCGCTAAGAGTCATCAAAGCCATGGAAGCTTACGCGAAAGAGAAAGGTTTAGAAACATATCGTGCACCCTTCGGATGGAACAAACAATTCACAATATCGATAAAGGGGCATCCTCTAGCGGAACAATCCAGAACGATACTGTCAACGGAGATAAAAGCAGAGAAAGAAGAAAAGGTTTCAGAAGCCGTTAAAGCCGAAGAAAAACTGAAGTCCTTCTGGTACATCCTCCAACCAGATGGAAAAATGATTTCGGTGGAAGAATTTGACTTTAAAGGACATGAAAACCTTGAAAAATTCGCGAAATACGAAATCTCAAAGGTTAGGGCAGCCAAACTGATGCCGCCTCATGTTCCCTTGATGAAACGCTTAGAAATAGCAGACTATGAACCCGCAAGCGACCCTGGAAACATACGTTGGTATCCGAAGGGACGCTTGATAAAATCACTGCTTGAACGGTTTGTCACGGAAACCGTTAAAAAATACGGTGGTATGGAAGTTGAAACTCCAGTAATGTATGATTTCCACCATCCAAGCCTAGCGGAGTACGTTAACAGATTTCCAGCAAGGCAATACTTGATAAAATCCGAAGACAAAGAGCTTTTTCTTAGGTTTGCCGCGTGCTTCGGTCAGTTTCTGATGGCTCACGACGCTCAAATCTCCTATAAACACATGCCGTTAAAACTTTACGAACTAACAAGATATAGCTTCAGACGTGAACAAAGCGGTGAAGTTGTAGGTCTAAAACGATTAAGAGCCTTCACCATGCCAGACTGCCACGCTTTCTGCACAGACCTCGAACAAGCAAAACAAGAAGCCATAATAAGATTCAAACTTTGCATAAAACTTCTAGAAGAAATAGGCTTGTCAAAAGAAGATTACGAGGTTGCAATACGTTTCACAAAAGACTTTTACAGAGAAAACGAAGATTTTATCACCTCTCTAGTGAAAATCTTTGAAAAACCAGCCTTGATAGAAATGTGGGAGAAACCGTTCTTCTACTTCAGATTAAAATGGGACTTCAACTTTGTGGACAACCAAGATAAGGCTGCTGCCTTATCAACGGATCAGATAGATGTTGAAAACGCGAAAAGATACGATATAACCTATGTGGACGAAAAGGGAGAAAAGCGGTATCCGTTAATCTTGCACTGTTCGCCGAGCGGAGCCATCGAAAGATGCGTCTACGCACTGTTGGAAAAAGCCTACAGAGAACAACAAGAGGGAAAACCACCTAGGCTGCCCTTATGGCTCTCACCAACCCAAGTGCGGATAATCCCCATGTCAGACAAGTATCTGCCACACGCTGAAAAAATGGCTGACACGCTAGAAGCAGAGAAAATACGCGTGGACATCGACGACCGCACATTAACGTTGCAAAAAAGAGTTAGAGAAGCGGAAAAAGAATGGATTCCCTATATAATTGTTGTGGGACAGAAAGAGATAGAATCGGATGTGCTTCCAGTTAGAGATAGAAAAGCGAGAGAAATTCGGAAGATGAAACTCAAAGAATTGGTAAACGAAATAAAGGATAACGTAAAAGGAAGACCTTTCGAGACTCTACCATTGCCAAGGCACTTGTCGAAAAGACCACAATTCTACGGTTAACACATCTAAAACACTTTTTGTTTCACAAAAAATATATCAAACTCTAGTAGGATAGACTAACTTCTCAAGTTGGAGGACAAACTTTTGGAAAAAGAGTTACTCGTTTACATAGACGGAAAGTATTATCCAAAATCGCAAGCAAAAATCTCAGTATACGACCATGGACTCTTATACGGCGACGGAGTCTTCGAGGGAATAAGAGCATACAACGGTGTAGTTTTCAAACTCAGAGAACACATAGACAGACTTTATCGTTCAGCACGCGTAATCATGCTTGAAATACCATTAACAAAAGAGGAAATGATAAACGCTGTTCTGGAAACTCTGCGGAAAAACAACCTACACGACGCTTACATACGCCTCATAGTCACAAGAGGGGTAGGCGATTTAGGATTAGACCCTAGAAAATGTCCTAAACCAACGGTGATCATCATAACAGACGTTATAAAACTTCATTCAAAGGAGGCAAAAGAGAGAGGGATAAGAGCGTTAATCGTTTGGGTTAAGAGAGACCCTGTGGATGCGACTTCTCATGAAGTGAAATCGTTAAATTACATGAACAGCATACTTGGAAAGATCGAGGCAAACGTCGCTGGCTTTGACGAAGCTATATGCCTCGACAAGAACGGGCACATAAGCGAAGGAATCGCGGAAAACATTTTCATAGTGAAAAACGGGAAGATAATAACTCCTCCAACATCAACGGGCGCTCTCGTTGGAATAACACGGGATGTCATTATGAAATTAGCTGAAAAACTCGGATACAAAGCAGTTGAGGCAAACATAACACCGACGGATCTCTTCACGGCGGACGAAGCGTTCTTCACAGGAACCGCCGCTGAAGTCGTTCCAATAGTGGAAGTCAACAAAAGGAAAATAGGAGATGGAAAACCGGGACCGATAACGAAGCGTTTGATGCAAGAATTTGAAAAAATAGTAAGAGATCCAAAAGAGGGAACACCCATCTATTAAATACGACGTTTGAAAACTCCACCACTTTTCTATAAAAACTAATGAAAAACCAGCGAAAGAGATTTTAACTCTAAACTTGTAAAAGCGCGTTTAGTGAACAGAATGGTAGTTCCCGAAACTTTTTTCGCCGAAAGAACATCACTATTGAAAACTTCAGAAATTCGAGAACTTTTAAAGTGGGTTGTCGAAGGTGACATAATCTCCTTCGGCGGAGGCATGCCCTCCCCAGCCACGTTTCCGCGACAGTGGATCATAAAGATAGTCACCGAAGGAATAAGCGAACACGGCGACAAACTTCTACAATACGGAACCACCCAAGGCTTAAAGGAACTGAGGTTGGAGCTTAAGAACTTCATGGAGTGGAGGGGAATCAAAACACCAAGCATAGACAACATAGTCGTTCTAAGCGGAAGCCAGCAAGGACTCGACATACTTGGGAGAATTTTCATCAACCAAGGAGACACCGTGCTTATGGAACTTCCAACATATCTAGCAGCAATCAACGCCTTCAAACCCTACAACCCGGAGCTCATAGGACTAAAGATGGATGATAAAGGCATTATAATGGAGTCTTTAGAAAACACTTTGAAAGAATTAAAGTCTAAAAACAAAAAGGTAAAGTTTCTATACACGGTTCCCACATGCCAGAACCCCGCAGGCGTAACCCTATCCGAAGAACGGAGAAAACATCTCCTTGAACTTGCGTCAGAGTACGATTTCCTAATAATCGAAGATGACCCCTACAGTTTAATCCTCTACGAACCTATCCATGTTGCTCCCTTGAAATCTATGGACACGGAAGGAAGAGTCATATATCTTTCAACCTTCAGTAAAATTCTGTCTCCTGGACTGCGCTTAGGATGGGTTGTAGCTGACAGCGATTTCGCCGATAAGTTTGTGCTAGCCAAACAGAGCATGGATTTATGCACCTCACCGCTTCTACAGTACATAGCTTACATGGCGCTGAAAAAAGGGCTTATCCAAAAGAACCTCAAAGAGATTTGCACTCTCTACAAGACGAAAAGAGATAAGATGCTGGAGGCTCTTGAAACCTACTTCCCAGAAGGATGCAAATGGACAACGCCCATAGGTGGACTGTTCATATTCGCTTGGGTTCCTGAAAAGGTGAACACCAAAGAACTTGTCTACGAATGCGTCAAAAAATACAAGGTTGCCTACGTTCCAGGACAATCATTCTTCGTTGATGGAAGCGGAACAAACACCATGAGATTGAACTTCAGCTATCCTTCAATGGATGAAATAGAGGAAGGCATAAAAAGACTGGCACAGGCAATCAAAGAAAAACTTTAGACAACAAAAACACTCGAAGATTACTTCCTCTCAGAGAAAATGCCTTAAACTTAAAAAGGGTAAATGCCTCTCTGTTAAGGAACGGTAACGTTTTTCGTCGCTTCAGATCCGTCGGCAGCGCGTACTCTAACGGTTATTTCTTGCCCTGAGTAACGGGTCCAGTCCCACGAATAAACAATACTCATGTTCATGCCCTTTGGAAGTTCATATCCATCTGTTATTGTTGCGTTAAACAAGCAAGTGCCGTTTTCAGCTTCAATAAACAGCTCCGTTACGGTTGCGTTAACCGTGGAAAACTCGCTAGTGTAAACCGTAACGTTTACGTATGGATTTCCAAGAGAGAAGTTTGAAAAGGACACCTCGGTTATTTTAAAGTAAGGCAACGTTAAGTTGTATGAGATTGACGATGATTCATTTCCTTTATAAAGAACATGAATATTGTCGCATCCTTCCCCACAGAACTGGTCCAGTTATACTCGCAAGTAAACGTTGATTGGTTACCTATTGATACTATTGAAGATGTTACAGTAGTATTATGTGAGTTGAAGTCTATTTCTGTGACGTTTATATCGTAAAGAGAACACGGCATGTTAGTCACATTCACCGAAAAACGTTCAGTATCATCCAAATCGAATTTAACGTCAGTTATCTTCCAAACGACCTCTGGCGGTGTCTTAACAGTTTTTGACTGCGACGCAAAACCTTGCTTGGTATAAGCAACTACCGTAACGTTTCTATTGCGATAATTCATCCAAGGCCAATGGCAGCTGAACGTAACATTTTCGTTTCGACCAATTCTTAGACTTGCATTTATAGTATATTGCGTTCCGTTGTCGTATGTTAGAACAATTTTTGATACATCAACAAGGGTGCTTGATAGCGCTGAGTTAAATATTGTTAGGTTTACTTCATCTGGGTTTGTTTCATTAAACTTTACATTGGTTATTAACAAAAGCATGGTTGCATTAGCGTTTGCAGACTTTTCAACAATATAACCTTCCGAGGTTTCTATGCGAACAGTAGGATTTACAAGTGTTTCCCAATCATAAAAACATTGAAGTGGGATTTCCTTTCCTATAGGAACGCTTATTGGAAGAGAGATATTTTCATGTTTGGTGAGAAGAGTGATATTTTCCGGATTTTGCCAATTTACATAAATTTTTTTCAGTGTAAGGTTTATCGCGGAATTCGGGTCGTTCTTAACAGTTATATTAAAATGTTTACAGCTTACTGTTTGATTGAAATTTACATCCACGTTTAATTTCACATATTTTGTTTTCACTGATCGCGTGGCTCCTGTGGAATTTGTTCCAATAACGTGCACCGTGATTGTTTTTCCAGCGAATTGTCCCCAATTTTCTATGCATTTAATCGTTTTCGCAGTTCCTCTTTCAAGGGATATTGGAAATTCTCCGAGGTCTGTTTTGGTTACGTTGTGTATATTGTTGTCTCCTTCAACTGTGAAGTAGATTTGTGTTATATTCGTATCTGAGGATGAATGCGTCGGATTCATCACTGTTATGTTGAAAAAGTCTGCGTGGTCAACTGGAAAGTTGGCTTCTGTAATGACCAAGTCCACGGTGTTTTCAGGTTCTAAATAAAAGTTTGACATAACCCACATGTAAGATATTATTCCTCCGAAAATCGCTGAGCACAACAGTAATAGTATGATTCCCAAAGTTGAGATTGCCTTTGTACTAGTGAGTTTATACATATCATTCATCTCGGAGTTCAATGTTTTGTTGTATCTCATGTTTCTCAGATAAATAAGTGTTCTCTTCTATAACGACAATAGGTTCGAGAACTGTTAAAAGCTTATTACGGCATTCCATCTTTTAACTAAATCTCTGCTGATTAGAAGGAATATGCATGGCTGAGTATGACGCTGTGGTTGTTGGAGCCGGTATTGTTGGTTTGTCAACGGCTTATCACATTAAAAAGGAAAATCCAGATGCTCAAGTTTTGGTTGTGGACA
>PIYA01000014.1 GCA_003601785.1 Candidatus Bathyarchaeota archaeon | reverse complement strand
ATTCTAGGTTTCGGCTCCTCAGACTGCAAATGTAAGAGTCATCTAATAAAAATAAAAGGTTATCAGTTCTTAAAGGAAAACATGCATGAGATGAAAACATGACAGATGGCTGGTGTGTCTGGGTTACGGGTTTGCCTGGAAGCGGCAAATCCGTTGTTTCAGAGGCTTTGTTAAAACTTCTGAAAGTGAAGGGTGTTCACGCTCAACTTTTGGCTTCCGACGCCCTACGCAAGGTCTTAACCCCTAAACCCACATACTCACTGGAGGAACGCGACATAGTCTACAACACCCTCGTTTACATAGCAAAACTGTTAACCCAGAACGGTGTAAACGTCATAATAGACGCTACCGGAAACTTGAGACGCTACAGAGAAAACGCACGCAAACAAATCTCACAGTTCATGGAAGCCTACCTGGAATGCCCATTAGAAACATGTATAGAACGTGAAACAAAACGTAAAAAAACACGCTTGGCACCGAAACAAATCTACGCTAGAGCCTTACAAGGAAAAGCGCCAACCGTTCCAGGAATAGGACAACCCTACGAACCACCAATAAAACCAGAAATAACAGTAAACACAACAAAACACACGCCTGAACAAGCAGCCGAAAAAATCCTAGAAAAAATAAACAGCTTATTCCTATCCAAATAGACGCTTTCAACAACAGACCTAACAAAAAACGAGGGGGGTATCAAATTTAGCAAATAAATTCTATCATAAATTGAAAACAAAATCATTATGTGAACCTCATGTACAAGGTAGTGCTAGAGATTGAGGCGCTCAACTTGACACAACAATCCCCTCAATAAATCGAAATCATTGCATTCACAATTATTAGTAACGTTTATAACCTAATGTTCTCATTCCTAAAAGACGCGAAGCGGAGAAACAATGGGTCACAGAAAAAAACACGCACCGAAACGCGGTTCACTAGCATACTCACCTAGGAAACGCGCTAAAAGTATACTAGCCAGAATCCGCTACTGGCCAAAAATAGAGGCGGAAAAACCTCAACTTTTAGGTTTTATCGGCTACAAAGCCGGAATGACCCACGTTTTCACCGTGGAAAACCGAAAACGCTCATCAAATTATGGAAAAGAAATAATCACTCCAGCAACGGTGATAGAAACACCACCCATGCTCATATGCGCTGTAAGAGCTTACAAAAAAACACCATATGGACTTGAAACCCTAACGGAAGCATGGATGGAAGATCCGCCTGAAGAGCTTGAACGCGTATTCACGATACCCGAAAAGTTCAACACGGAAGAAGCACTCAAAAAAATAGAGGAAAACCTCGACAAAACCGCCAAGATACGCGTCATAGCTATCACACAGCCAAAAAAAGCAAGTGTACCGAAGAAGAAACCAGATATAATGGAAATCGAAATCGGCGGAGGTACAATCCAGCACCAATTTGAATACGCAAAAAACATGCTTGGAAAAACAATAACACCAGCAGAAGTTTTCAAAGAAGGACAATACGTGGATGTTGCAGCAGTCTCAATAGGAAAAGGATTCCAAGGACCAGTAAAACGTTGGGGAGTAAGAATTCTCCAGCACAAGGCGAGAAAAACAAAAAGAGGAATCGCAACCCTGGGACCGTGGAAGCCTCCCCACGTACTCTACAGCATCCCGAGAGCAGGACAGATGGGATTCCACCAGAGAACAGAATACAACAAACGCATCCTAAAAATAGGCACGGACGGAAAGGAAATCACACCGAAAGGCGGCTTCATAAAATACGGAATAATCCGTGGACCATACATACTACTAAGCGGAAGCATACCAGGTCCGGAAAAACGCCCAGTGAAAATCAGATACCCAGCTCGACCGCCAAAACAAATCTCTGAAACACCACCACAAATCACTTACCTATCCTTAGAATCACCCCAGGGAAAATAAGGTGAAAAACCGTGGTCAAAAGAACAGCTAAAGTCTTCAACCTTCAAGGAAAAGCAATAGGAAAGATAAAACTTCCACCGGTATTCCAAACACCCATAAGGCCAGACATAATAAAACGCGCAGTACTAGCCATACAATCAAAACGGTTCCAGCCACAAGGCAGAAACCCGAGAGCTGGAAAAAGAACAACGGCGGAATCCAGAGGAGTAGGGCTAGGCATAGCCAGAGTGCCTAGGCTTAAAGGACCAAGCCAAAGAGCTGCCTTTGCCCCTGGGACAGTTGGTGGAAGACAAGCACACCCACCCAAATCAGAGAAGAAAACGGTTAAGGAAATCCCGAGGAAAGAAAAACGTTTAGCCTTGTTCTCGGCAATAGCTGCTACAGCATCCAAAAAAATTGTGGCTGCAAGAGGACACTCCATTGAGGACACCCTGCAAATCCCGTTAGTGGTCACGAAGGAACTTGAAAGGCTGAAGAGAACAAAAGACGTGGAAGAAACGCTCATCCACCTAGGAGTCTTATCAGACATTTACCGTGTTAAAGAAAGCAGAAAAATCAGAGCTGGAAAGGGTAAACTCAGAGGAAGAAAAATGAAACAAGCAGTCGGACCTCTCATAGTGGTGGCTGAAAACAAAGGCATAAGCAAAGCTGCGAGAAACATACCAGGAGTAGATGTGGTCACAGTTAACAATCTAAACGCTGAAGTTCTTGCTCCAGGTACGCATCCGGGAAGACTGACAATATGGACAACCAGTGCAATCCAAAAACTAAATGAAATCTACGGAGTAGGAGAGGAAGCCTAATGGATCCCTACGACGTTATATTATACCCGGTTATGACTGAAGCCGCAAGCTTACTGGTTGAAAGCGAAAACAAACTGGTCTTCATAGTGAACATGAAAGCGACTAAACACGAAATAAAAAGGGCTGTTGAAGAATTATACGACGTGAAAGTTGAAAAAGTCAACCTGCTAATCACCCCGAAAGGACAAAAGAAAGCCTTCGTCAAACTCCATCCAGACTACAAGGCGGTGGACGTCGCAATCAAACTGGGAATATTATAATAGGTGAAAAATATGGGAAAAAGAATCCGCGTGCAGAGACGAGGACGAGGAGGCTCACCTTACAAAGCCTCAACTCACAAAAGAGTAGCCCCAGCCAGATATCCACTGATAACGAAAGAGGAAAACGAGAGAACAGTCAACGGTGTCATCGAAGACTTCGTCCACGACCCTGGAAGAGGGACACCCCTCGCATTGATAAGATTTGAAAACGGACAAACATGCCACACGGTGGTTCCGGAAGGAGTCTACATAGGACAACAGATCAAAATGGGAAAGAAAGCTCCAATCGAAATAGGCAACATTCTCCCAATAGGCAACATCCCTGAAGGAACAATAGTGTGCAACATAGAGCTTCACCCAGGAGACGGAGGTAAAATAGTGAAATCCTCTGGAGCCTACGCAACCATAGTAGCCCATACACCTCAAGGAACAATAGTGAAACTTCCGTCGGGAAAAACAAGGTACATCAACGACAACTGCAGAGCAACGATTGGTGTGGTTTCAGCGGCTGGAAGAACAGAAAAACCCTTCCTAAAGGCAGGTTCAAAATTTCATCTAATGAAAGCAAAGGGACACAAATACCCGAGAACCCGTGGAAGAGCAATGATAGCCGCTGTTCACCCCTACGGAAGCAGCAAGAGAAGCGCAAGGAAAGGCACAACCGTTCCACGCACAGCACCACCCGGACAAAAGGTCGGGTTAATCGCAGCGAAAGGCGCGGGACAGAAAAGAAAAAGAAAAGCCAGATAGTTTATAAAGTGTAATATCAAATTGAAAAGGTGAGGAAAATGCCGAGAGAATTCACATACCGCGGATACAAGCTTGATCAACTTCAGAGCATGTCAATGGATGAATTCATAAACATCCTTCCGTCAAGACAGAGGAGAAGCCTTCACAGAGGCTTGACACCGGAACAGAGAACCTTACTTGAAAAGATAAGGAAAGCGAAAGAAGCCTTAAGAAAAGGAAGCAACGTTGTGGTTAAAACACACGTCAGAGACATGATCGTACTACCCGAGATGGTTGGCATCACCATTTTAGTCCACAACGGCAAAGAATTTGTTCCCGTGGAGATAAAACCAGAGATGATAGGACATTACCTAGGCGAGTTTGCAATCACCAACAAGCCTGTAAAACACGGAACGCCAGGAATAGGCGCATCCAGATCATCAATGTACGTTCCGTTAAAGTAAACTCAAGCGGTGTAATTTATTCTAGAGCCTTTTTCCGATGGCTTTTTAGCTGAAATTTTTGGCAATGGAATAGGCGGTGGAATGTTTAAAGTTTTTGATATAAGTACGGATTCTATGAAAACAACGTTAGAGATTGACTGGACAATAACAGGTGCCGGTGGCTTCTTCTCCTTGTATTCCCCGTAAATCTTATCGATTTCAGCCTTGTCCCCGGCAACGTAAGCTCTTCCCTTAAGGCTGATCTGTGCAACGGAAGGATTATAATTAACCGTTAGAACAAAAGGCACCTCTAAAGAATCATTCGACTTCTTTTCAACTCCTATCAGGTTGAGATTTGTGTTTATCTGAATTGGAGGAATAGGCTTCCGAATATCCCAAAAACGTTCCGCTGAAACATTAGTTATTGCAACGTTAACCCGAAGCATCTAAATCATCAACAACTAACAAGCAATCGCCACAATTTAAAGTTGTTTATTTTTCATTCAGCATGCTTGTACCTTGTGAAGCCGCAATGCCCACATGTGTATCTATCACCATGGTCAGCCATGAAATATCCTGGTCCGCATCTGTCACAGGTTGGACGCAGCCTAACGAGTTTGTCCCCTTCTATCTTGTACAAGGTGTAAACTCCTTTTTCTTCCTTCTTTTTCTTCTCTGGCTTTCCTTTTTTACCTTTCTTTTCCTCAACTGGCGCTACGGGTTTCTCCGTGTTTTCAGACATTTATCACTCCTTCTTCTCCTCTTCCTTCTTTTCAGCTTTTTCTTCAGTTTTCTCAGGCGGCATGTTTCTTTTTATAACGTATTCGGGTTCAACAAGCTTTGCTTGCTCCAAACTTTCATAAATGTTTACCGCTCCAACAGCTATCTGCGTTCCGGTTTTTGTTTCCAGCTTTTTGACGTAAACTAAATCAGGGTTCGCCTTCAAAGCTTCTGCGACGGCTTTTCTGACCTCTAACCTTGGTGGCGTTCCACCTGTTTGAGCGTGTTCTATTTGGAAACGTATTTCTTTTCTCTTTAACAGCGGATTCTCCTTCTCTGAGAGTATTTTGAGCTTCATGGTTTCATCGCTTGTGTTGACTTGATAACACGTTCTCTCTATTTAGCTTTTCGAAGTCTTTCTCATACTTTTCAAAATATTGGCTGCTTCAGCTTTTTTCTCCTTTGTAACCTTAACAACAACTATTCCTTCACGTGGCTGACCATACACTACAAAAGATTTCTCCGGCGCATACAAGACAGCAGCAAGGGTAAGCAAATCTTCTTCTCCCTCAACCACTATTTTTGTGCGATAATCTTGTTTTAACGCCTCTTCTATCGTTGACAACGCCTCCGTTGTTATGGTTCCAGGAGGATTCTTAACGCGAAAGGTTCTGTTAACGGAGATCAAGATGGGTGAAACCCTTCTTCTCATAATCTTGTTGTCCACGATTAAGAGATGCGGAAACAAACCGTTTTTCACAAGGTTTAAGGAGACTCTATCTCCAACCGCGATAATTTTTACAGGCTTTTCTTCTTCCACGATCCTCTTAAGCTTTCTCATAGTCTCTTTAAATGAACCGCGAATTAACAAACCCACTGGTTTTTTCAATTTTTTGCGTAAATCTGACGTAAGATAATACGTGGACAACCTATCGAACCTTCAGAGCGTATCGCCCTTTTTCCTTGATGTTCATGGCTTTCGCAATAGCTGAACCTTGCGGATCAAATATTATGACCATTCCACTGAAATCATCACTCAAGGTCGGTGTTTTACACCTTGGACAAATGTTTCCAGTTGTTATAAGGTGGCAGACTGTGCAAGCTTTTTCACTCAATTTTCAACCTACTCCTTTTTCTCTTCTGGTTTCTTAGTTTTCTCCGCCTCGGTTCCTTTCACCTTTTTCACTTCTTGTTCAATCCATTCAAGTTTACCCAAGAAGGGCTGTCTAGCCGTTACGCCTATCTTTCCCGAGCTTCCAGCTCTTCCAAGAGAAACAGCTGTTATTCGAACACGCACCCTATCTCCGCTCGTGAGTTTCCTCTTTGTCTCTTTCCCCATGAGCACTCCTTGTTTTTCATCGTAGGAAATGAAGTCGTCCATAAGCTGCGAGACATGGAGCAAAGCGTCGATAGGTCCCACACGCACGAACGCTCCGAAATCAGCGATCTCCACAACCTCCCCTTCAACAACCTCTTGAATCTTCGGATAGAACGTCAACAGAGAAAAACTCACTTTATGATAGGTAGCGCCGTCGCCTGGAATTATCTTTCCAACGGGGCTCACTTTTACGTTTGTTACAGCTATAACATAGCCTAACTCCTCGTCAACCATTCCCTCATATTTCGCTCGCACTCGTTCGTACCCTACATGTTCAAGGGGCTTTCCAAAGGTTTCAGGTGGAATACGAATTGTATCCTCCAAATTTAACAGTTTAAACAGCGATTACACTCTCCCGTTGATTTCTAACCGGGACTTTTGCCTCACATAGATAACTGGCACATTTATATCTCTTAGCCTCTTTTTAAGTTCTCTATCATTTGTAAACACAGGACAATTCCACTCCTTCGCCATCTGAAGAACAGCGTCATCGGGAGAAGCGAATTCTCGATTTACATCGTAAAAAACGCATCTTTCAGCCAAGTTTAAAGCATAAGAGGCGTTCCTCCGCATCCCCGGAGAACCTTTCTCTGCTAGTTTTTCAAGCTCTCTTCGAATAGGTGAAAGCAAGACTAACTCGAAGTTTCTGTTTAAAAGTGTCTTTAACTCTTCGAAGATGTCTATCTTAAACTGTAAGGGAACAAAAAGCGCGTTAGAATCCAAAATTATTTTTAAAGGCTCTTTCTTAACAGATTTGGATTTAACAGACATTTATTTTATCATTCCGTAGCCTATTAATCTCCATCTTCCAGCTATCTTTCTACTTATCGCAACTCTTGAGCCTTCATGAGCGCAGACAGGACGAGTTAACACAACGGTTGCTGAACCCTTTTTCACAGAGGTAACCTTTCCAACAGTAATCGCGGAGCCAACATGCAAAAGCAAGGTTTCACCCATCGTTATCCCCTTAACCTCCACAAGCTCCTTAGTTCCAACCGCACGTTCAAAAATATGCATCTCAAAATCCAGCTCCGACAAAACCGGAGGAAGTTTACCCGCTTTACCAGCAACATTCCCCGTTAAGCCGTCAGCCTTTGAAAATGATGGGTCTAAAAGTGTTCCCACTCCAACCAATCCGCCGCAACGAGCCTCTTTAACACTTCTCCCTCCAGCATGTAAACTCACTATTTCGCTGAAGAGAGAATGATAAACGGTTTTTCCTCCTTTCTTCGCGCTGATTCCGGGGCTTATCTCTATTTCATCCCCAACCGAAAATTTTCCATGCACTATTGTGCCTCCGATAACGCCGCCCTCTAACTTTTCAATCGGAGTACCGGGTTTGTTAACATCGAAAGAGCGAACCACGTACATGAGGGGCGGTTTCGTTTCATCCCGCTTCGGTGTCGGTATAAACTCTTCCATCGCTTGAATGAGAACATCCATGTTCACCCCCCTCTGAGCTGAAACGGGAATTATCGGCGCCTTTTCCGCAACAGTTCCCTTCACAAAATTCTTGATTTCCTCATAGCTCTGACGTGCCCTCTCTTCATCAACAATGTCGATCTTGTTCTGCGCAATCACTATGTTCTTTATACCCGTAATTTCAGCCGCGGCTAAATGCTCTCTCGTCTGCGGCTGAGGGCAAGGCTCATCCGCCGCTATCACAAGTATCGCCCCATCCATTATGGCTGCTCCGGAAAGCATGGTCGCCATCAAGGCTTCATGACCAGGTGCATCCACAAAACTGACAGCTCTGACAAATTTTGTTTTGGAGCCACAGTTTGGACACACAGGTTTTGTTGTGTAGTTTTTAGGCGGTTCGCATTTTGGGCACTTATAAACGGGCATGTCAGCGTAGCCCAGTTTTATTGTTATACCCCTCTTTAACTCTTCACTGTGCCTTGCAGCCCAAACACCTGTTAATGCTTGCACCAAAGTTGTTTTTCCATGGTCAACATGACCTATCGTACCTATGTTGATTTCCGGTTGTTTGGGCAACGCATGTTTTTTACTGCTCATCTTCACTTTCCCATAAGACTTACAAGTTGTTGAAAATGTAAACTGTGCGAGTTAATAAATGCTACGTTTATTATTTTATAGACCTAAGGTTGAAAAAGAAATGGGGTTTTAGCGTATGTAAACCATGTCGATTGAAGCGTTTAAAAAGAAGTATTTTTCTGAGACTAAAGCAAAGAGAAAAACGAAAAGTAAAACCTTTAGAAAGTCTTCAACTAAAAAGTGAAAACTAAAAGGAAAGATGAATTAGAAGAATATTTTAGAGGAGACTCGTCGACTGTTCTTCGGTTAGTTTGGGTTTGGAGATAATATCCACCGTTGCTCTTGTTTTAGATAAGATTTTTCGGAGTAACATACTCTTGAGATCACTTCTTTAGCTTTTCTAACTCTCGGGCTGATAAGCGGTAAAGTTCAGCAACGCGTTCGTCTATTTCATTTTCAACTTTTTGCAATTTACCTTCTTTTCCTTGCTTTTTTAAGTCGTGCGCTTTTTTGGATAAGGTGGCTAATAACTTGTGCAGTTTATTTTTTGAATCAAATCTAGGGATTTTGATCTGTTCCAACACTGATGGCGTGGCGAAACTTTTTCCTCCAAGTTGCGAAAAAGACCTTACTAATGCATTTACTTCCGTTGAATTTAATATTGCACACAAATAATGTGCTTCCTCTTCGTTTTTTAATGGGATAAAGCTTATGGTTTCTTGAGGGATTAGTGGTTTTCTGCCTATGTATGGGTCGTAGGTTGGGCTTAAGACTGCCGCTGCTATTTCGCTACCCATTCTTTTCCAAGCTACTTTAAATGGTGCGAAGCTGTGCTTGTGAATGTCCACCATTATGTAGAAGGGATGTCCCTTTCTAAGCAGGGTGTACGCTGACCTTTGAAGGAGAACCTTCTTGAATTTTGTAAAGTAACTGTAAGTTTTTGGAAAATTAACTTTCATTTCTGACTCAGGTATGGCTTTCCAGTCAGTTTTTTCCGTATGAGGCAGAATTATATAATATTCTGGTTGTGGACTCCACCTTTTTACGTCTCCAGAACGAATTAGTCTATAAACAAGGTTTTTCTCGATAGAAGTTATTTCTCTGGTTAGTTTTTTCTTTCCACAGTTATACAGGTTTTCAATTATTATTAACTCATCAGCAGATTCTTTAAGTATTTTCACCCAAAAAACTCCGTTTGCACCGCCACTATTTACGCCTAAAGATGCTTTGTATGGAGATGCTCCTTTAACCTTTTTAAATAAATTAACTGCGGAAAGTTTTGCAGTCAACCATGTGGATTTTCTGTCTTTATCATCAATGGGAACGGCGACTAATTCTTTTTGAGAACACGCTTTGAATGCTTCAGTCAGAGTAAAATTGGTTGCGTCGCATCTTTTTTCTTTTTTCCAGAGTATGTATGGAATTGGATATTTGTTATGTTTTCCTTTCTGAAGAATTATCATGCTTGTCATGTTTGCTGCGCCTTCAAAAGGCTTCAATGTAACCATGTCATGAACTTTTAACACTTTCAAAGGCATACTGCCATCTGGAAGATTAAAACGCCTAAAAACTTCAGCACCTTTGGTCTTAAAAACCATTTGCGTTATCAAAAACCCTAAAAAACCGTTCTTTTCTAGGTAGCGATCAGCACATGCGTAAACGAACAACATTGATATGTCTCTACGCATTTTTCCAAGTTCAAACTGCTTTGCCGTGGCTCGAGCTTTAAGACCGTATTTTTCCCATAAAGAACTCGTCGCGTTCCTATAGTCCTCTGGTAAACTTTCCCAGTTTATCCATGGTGGATTGCCAACAACATAATCAAATCTTCCCATAAACAAAGGTGCAAACGAATTCTTTAACACTCTTGTCCAAATCTTGTTCTTGCCAGCTTTTTCCAACTTAAGCATATGCACAAACAAGTTAGTTAATGCCAAAACTTCATTCTCGTCAAGAACGCCCAACTCCCTCGTTGCCCGTTCTTGAAACTCTCCCCGCGAATAATTATGGTGAACGCATTCCTCAATAAGAGACAAAGCCTTACCTAGAACGCCCTTCTCAACAACCGCAACTGGAACAGAGAATTCCCCGACAGTCGTTTTCAATGTATATTCTATACCCGCATATGTACTCTTCCTCTCAGCGAGAATAGAATCAGCAAAATACACAGGCAACTCGGTAGGTGTAGTTGCAACTCTTATCAATTCCCCCAAAGCCAAAAGATAATTAACCCTAGAAGCCATAACCGCCAAAGGATTCAAATCAAAACCAACAATATTCCTAACAATCTTACTTAACGCCTTCTCCTCCAAAAAATGCTCAACAGCATACTCTTTAACCCGCTTAATAGCCAAAACCAAAAAAGTCCCACTACCACAAGCAGGGTCCAATAACCTCAAATCCAACGGAGCCTCAACACCCTTCTCTTTCGCTATCTTTTCAAAATTTTCAACAGTAAAACCAACCTCATTCAACAAAAGCTCAGCAAGCCAATCAGGAGTATAATACTCACCCAAATCATGCCTAATCTTCTTAGGCACAAGATTCTGATAAAGCCTCTTAAACAAATCACGAATAACATCAGGCTCCAACTCAGCAGTACCCGGCTCATACTCCGAAAGCTTCTTAACCACCCCAACAACAGCGTCCGCAACCTCACCATCCCACTCATCCAAATACCAAGCAAAATAATCCGCCTCCAAAAAATTCTCAATACCCAAATTAACAAAAATACCACCCTCTTCAAGCTCCCTAAGCTCATTCCACAACAAATCAGCACTCTTAAGGTAAGCACTCTCCAACTTCTTAGTATAAGACTTCAAAAAGAAACCACCAAAAAGCACGGCAACCTCAGCAGCCAAAAGCTTCATAACCAAAGCATAATATGTGTGAACAGCAAAAAGCAAAGCCTCATAATCAACCTTATCCTTCCCAATCCCATAAACCGTCTCCAAACCCTTAATCTTCTCCGGCGAATAAGCACAAACCTGAGAAAAAACCCTACGCCAATCATCAAACAACATCCTAGAACGCCCATTTTTCGCATCCATTATCCGCCTATAAAAAACATTAACAGTATCCTTCGCAACCCTGCTACCCGGACCCAAATCCTTAATCATCA
>PIYA01000013.1 GCA_003601785.1 Candidatus Bathyarchaeota archaeon | reverse complement strand
CTAAAACCGAGATAAGGGCTGAGATTGGAGCTATTAACCATTCTTCCATTTTACACTACTCCGTTCACGCCTTCAAAAGGCTTTACGAGTTGTAGAACTTTCATGAACTGTTTTATAAACTTTAATAGACGAAAACGTTGTTGTGGTATGGAAAAGGATAAATGATTTCTTTTAGCAAATAGTTTCTGCAATAAAAGACCGTGGGTGGGAATGTTAACGGAGAAGCCTTGGCACAGCATGGAAGTCGACGAGGTTTTGCAGGCTCTTAGGGCTGGGCTGAAAAGGAAGGATTAAGCACTGAAGAGGTGCAAAAGCGCTTAAAGGAGTATGGACCAAACGAGTTGAAAAAGGAGAAGCGGAAATCTCCCGTTAGGCTCTTTTTGGAACAGTTTACAGATATACTTATAATAATATTGTTAATTGCAACAGCCTTATCCATGGCTATAGGTGAAGTTTACGATGCAATTGTTATAATAGCCATAGTCATAGCGTGCGCTGTTTTAGGCTTCTTTGAAGAGTACCGCGCGGAAAAAGCACTGGAAGCTCTAAAAAAGATGACTGCTCCAACAGCCACCGTTTTGCGCAACGGAAAAGAAGTGCAGATTCAAACAAGCAGCGAAGTTGTCCCAGGTGATATTCTCCTGCTTTACACAGGCGATAAGGTTCCTGCGGACGCTCGGCTAATCGAAGCTGTGAACATGAAAACGGATGAGGCTCCGTTAACGGGTGAATCCACCCCGGTGAATAAAAACGTGAAACCCTTACCCGAAGACACCCCTATCTCTGACAGACGTAACATGGTTTTCACTGGAACCGTTGTGGTTTATGGACGCGGAAAAGCCGTTGTCACATCCACGGGTATGAACACCGAGTTTGGAAAGATTGCTAAGATGGTTCAGACGGTTGAGGAAGAGGAAACCCCCCTTGAAAAAAGAATGGCTCACGTTGGAAAGTGGCTTGGAATATTATCCGTTGCGGTTTGCCTATTCGTAGCGGTTTTCGGAATTATAAGAGGACGAGCAATTCTGGACATGATCCTCTGGGGTATAAGCCTCGCGGTAGCAGCCGTCCCAGAAGCCCTACCAGCGGTTGTAACGGGTGCTCTCGCGGTTGGCATGTACAGAATGGCTAAAGAAAACGCAATAGTGAGGAGGCTTCCAGCGGTTGAAACCCTCGGGTGCACAAGCATAATATGCTCAGACAAGACTGGAACGATGACTAAGGGTGAGATGACCGTTGAGAGAATATACGTGAACGGAAAAGCCGTGAAGGTCACTGGCGTGGGCTATGAACCTCAAGGAGATTTTCTCTACGAAGACAAAAAACTTGATCCCGCAAAGGAAAAGGAACTGCAAATGCTCTTGAAAGCCGCGGTACTCTGTAACGATTCAAAATTGGAGAAAACCGAGGGAAGATGGACTGTTAAGGGAGACCCAACAGAGGGAGCGCTGGTTGTAGCCGCCGCCAAGGCTGGTTTATGGAAGGAAGAGATTGAAAAGAAAGAGCCTCGTATAAACGAGATTCCATTTTCTTCCGAGAGAAAACGCATGACAACCGTTCATGAGTCTGGTGAGAAAAAGATAGCCTACATGAAGGGTGCACCAGAAATCGTGCTGGAAAGATGTACAAAAGTTTACATGAACGGAAAGGCTCGGAGGCTGACAAGTGAAATCCGAAAAAAGATACTTGCAATAAACGAAGCCATGGCTGTTCAAGCGTTAAGAAACTTGGGATTCGCATATAAGGAACTGCCTGAATCCAAGACTTCACTAAGCGAAGAGGAAGAGGAAGGCTTCGTCTTCCTGGGAATAATGGGGATGATTGACCCGCCGAGAGAAGAGGTGAAAGACGCCATATACATGTGCAGAAAAGCCGGAATCAAGGTTGTCATGGTTACAGGCGACCACAAGCTCACAGCCGTAGCGGTGGCAAAAGAGCTGAACCTAATAGGTGAGAAAGAAAACGAAGAAGGCAGAGTGTTAACCGGAGCGGAACTGGACAAGCTCAGCGATGAAGAGTTCGAGAAGATTGTTGAAAACGTTGTAATCTACGCGAGGGTTTCACCGGAACACAAGGTCAGAATAGTGAAGGCTCTCAGGAAAAAAGGCTACATTTGCGCCATGACAGGCGACGGCGTAAACGACGCGCCGGCTTTGAAGATGGCTGACATAGGAGTAGCCATGGGAATCACGGGTACAGAGGTTACCAAGGAAGCTTCTGACATGGTTTTGACAGATGACAACTTTGCAACTATAGTGAGAGCTGTTAAAGAAGGACGCGAGATCTATGATAACATAAAGAAGTACTTGACTTATCTGCTCCGATGTAACATAATGGAAATTCTCGTGTTATTTATCGCTATGATGTTTAGTAGAGAGGCTGAATCAGCCATAGCTTTGACAACGATACAGATTCTTTGGATAAACTTGACCACTGACGGGTTGCCAGCCATAGCCTTGGGTGTAGACCCGGGAGACCCGGATTTAATGGAGCGAAAACCACGCAACCCAAAAGAAAGCATCTTCACAACAGATGTGAAAATCTACCTGTCTGCTGTTCCAATATTAATGACCATACTTCTTTTAGGCACATACTTTTATACACTTTATAATTACAACTTGATGGAAGCCAGAACGCAACTTTTCACTTCAATAGTTTTAATGGAGTTAGCTAACGCGGTGTCCGCGCGCTCACTAAAATACACAGTTTTCAAAGTAGGCGTCTTCAAGAACAAGTTTCTCTGGGTAGCAATACTCTCCTCTTTAGCTATGCAACTAGCAGTTCTTTACATCCCCGGGGTTCAAGGCTTATTTGACGTGACATATCCCGATGCTTTTGACTGGATAGTGGCGATCACTTCTACCTTGATTGTGTTCTTCAGTATTGAAACTGGCAAATACATAGCTAGTAAAAGAAGAAAACGATGATTTTGCTGGAAAAACTTATATCTAAATGATTATGAAGAGAGCTTTTCAAGTATGCGGTGAACGAGCATGAGTGAAAAATTGGCTAATCCTGCACCTCTCGGGCTGATGGGTTTCGGAATGACAACCGTGTTACTGAACTTGCATAACGCTGGTTTCTATCCTTTAGGAAGCATGATATTAGCGATGGGCTTGGCGTACGGTGGGTTGGCTCAGGTGATTGCCGGAATAATGGAGTATAAGAGAGGCAACACTTTCGGCACGGTAGCCTTCAGCTCTTATGGACTATTCTGGTGGTCTCTGGTAGTCCTCATCTTATTACCAAAGTTAACGATTTTCAGTGAAGTTTCAGAAGCTGCAACTGGAGCTATGGCTGCATACTTCTTCATGTGGGGATTGTTCACGTTCATCATGTTCTTCGGTACATTGAAAGCTAACAGAGCAGTACAGTTCGTGTTCATGAGTTTGGCGATACTCTTCTTTCTGCTGACAGCCAATGAGTTAACCGGAAACGCAACTTTGGGAACAATAACTGGTTATGAAGGGATAATCTGCGGGTTAAGCGCCGTTTACACAGCCCTAGCGGAAGTGCTAAACGAAGTTTATGGAAAGACTGTTTTACCCTTATTCCCAACGGGCAAGTAAGCGAAATACCATTTGTTTTTCTTTCAGAACGGTGAATGGTAGGTTTTAAGCGTTCTGAAGGTAAAGCTTATATGCAAAATTTTGTATTTTTCAGTAAAATCTAACCAAAATATTTAGAGTGGTGAATATGCTATTCAAACCAATTATGTGGGTTAAGAAAGATCCAGAGAAAAAAAACGTGTTCTGGCCGTCTGAAGAGCTTAAAAAGAAGGCTTGGGTGAACGATGAATCAATTTATGCTGAGGCAACGAAAGACCCCGTGGCTTTTTGGGCTAAGCTTGCACGTGAAGGGCTTGAATGGTTTAAGGACTGGGACGAAACATACCGATGGGAACCACCGTATTATAAGTGGTTTGTTAATGGGAAACTGAACATTTCCTACAACGCTTTAGATAGGCACGTGAAAACTTGGAGAAGGAACAAGGCAGCAATAATATGGGTGCCTGAACCGCCAGACGAGAAGGAAATGGTTCTCACATACTTCGACTTATACCGTGAAGTCAACAAATTCGCCAACGTTCTCAAAAGTCTCGGCGTTAGAAAAGGCGACAGAGTTGGAATATACCTACCAATGATTCCAGAAGTGCAAATAGCCATGCTTGCATGCGCCAGAATCGGAGCCATACACAGCGTGGTCTTCTCAGCATTTAGCGGCAAATCCCTACAAGAAAGAATGCTTGACGCAGAAGCCAAAGTTCTCGTAACAGCGGATGGATATTACAGACGTGGAAAACAAATAAACTTGAAGGCTGAAGCAGACAAGGCGGTTGAGGGAACTTCTATACAAAAAGTTGTGGTTGTGAAACGAACAGGTATAGACGTGAACATGGTTGAGGGCAGAGACTGCTGGTGGCATGAATTAATGGAAAAGGCAGAGGATTACTGTGAACCAGAAGTCATGGACAGCGAAGACCCATTATTTATCCTTTACACAAGTGGCACAACAGGTAAACCAAAAGGGGTTGAACACCACACAGGCGGATACGCAGTGCAAGCATACTGGACAGCGAAATGGGACTTTGACCTCCACGACGAAGATGTTTTCTGGTGCACCGCTGACATCGGATGGGTTACAGGACACACCTACGGTTGCTATGGTCCACTATTGTGCGGGGCCACAATGCTAGAATATGAAGGTGCTCCAAACTATCCCCAACCGGACAGATGGTGGAGCATAATAGAAAAGTACGGCGTAACGGTGTTTTACACGGCTCCAACAGCTATAAGAATGTTCATGCAATGGGGTGACGAATGGCCTAAGAAACATAACTTGAACAGTCTTCGCATATTAGGTACAGTAGGCGAACCAATAAACGAGGAAGCATGGCTATGGTATTTCAATGTAATCGGCGGTGGAAGATGCCCAATTATTGACACTTGGTGGCAAACCGAAACAGGTGGAACTCTAATTAACTCATTACCCGGTATAGGTCCATTCATTCCAACAGTCGCTGGCAGAAGTTTCCCTGGCACGTCTCACGACATTTTAGACGAAACTGGAAACCCCGTCACGATGGGTGAAGGTGGCTATCTGGTGCAGAAAAGTCCGTTTGCACCAGGAATGCTTAGAAACATATGGAGAAACCCTGCGAGGTATAAAGAATACTTCAGTGTTTACGGTGAGAAATACTATTACACAAGCGACGGAGCGAGAAGATGGGATGAGCTTGGAAACATTCGGCTGACTGGTAGAGTTGATGATGTAATGAAAGTTGCTGGTCATAGACTTTCAACAGCTGAGTTGGAAAACGCTATAACAAGTCATGAAGCAGTCGTCGAATGTGCGGTTGTAGCATGTCCACATGAGATAAAGGGTGAAGTGCCCGTGGCCTTTGTAATTCTAAGACCTACCGTTAATCCTTCAGACGAACTTAGAAAAGAACTGATAAAACATGTTGACGCTACAATAGGGCCCACAGCCAGACCGGACAGAATAATATTTACCAGTGAACTGCCAAAAACCCGAAGCGGAAAAATCATGCGCAGAATACTAAAATCTTTAATTCGAAACGAGCCAATCGGTGACACTACAACGCTTATGAATCCAAAGTCAGTTGAAGACCTTAAAGAGAAAGTTGGCTATAAAGAATAGCCGCTTCACTCTCCACTTAATTTTTACCTCATCTTTTATGGATAAAGCCTATTTATTGTTCTTGGGAAAGGTATAGTCTCACGTACATGCTTTAGTTTGCATATCCACATAACGGTTCTCTCTATTCCTAATCCAAAACCAGAATGCGGCACTGAGCCGTATCTTCTCAAATCTAAATACCATTCGTAAGCCTTTTTCGGCAGCCCAAACTCCTCTATCTTTCGTTCAAGCAGCTTCAAATCGTGAATTCTTTCGCTTCCACCTATTATTTCACCATACCCTTCCGGAGCCATTAAATCAGCGCAGAGAACAACTTCAGGATTCTCCGGGTCAGGCTGCATATAGAAGGCTTTAGCTTTCGCAGGGTAACGATGAACAAACACTGGTTTTTCAAATTTTAGAGATATGAATCTTTCATGGGGTGCTCCTAAATCTTCACCCCACTCAATTTCGTATCCTGCTTTCTGCAACATTTCAACAGCTTCAGTATAGCTTATCCTTTCAAATGGAGGCTCAACCTTTTTCAACGGTTCTACGTCCCTTTTCAAAATTTCAAGCTCTCTTCTCCGCTTTTCCAACACCCTTCTAACAATATAAGTCACCATTTCCTCTTGAAGTTTCAAGTTATCCTCGAAATCATAGAAAGCCATTTCGGGTTCCACCATCCAAAACTCCGTTAAATGCCGTGGAGTTTTAGATTTCTCCGCTCGGAAGGTTGGACCGAAACAGTAAACCTTACCGAAAGCTGCTATTGTAGCTTCTACATAAAGCTGACCGCTTTGAGTTAGGAAAGCCTTTTCTCCAAAGTATGGAACTTCGAATAGGGTTGCCACTCCCTCCACAGAAGACGGTGTTAAAATGGGTGAATCTGTTAATGTGAAGCCGTTTTCATCGAGAAAGTCCCTACATGCCTTTTCAACTTCAGCTCTTATTTTAAGGATTGCCGTTTGTCTAGGGCTTCTAATCCACAGCTGTCTAAAACTCATTAGAAAATCGACACCATGGGACTTTTTGGCTATGGGATATTCCCTTTCCGCCAAGTGCACAATTTTTAAATCTTTAACTCGCACTTCGTAGCCTCCAGGCGCCCTCTTATCTTCTTTAACAATTCCTTTAACTATTAGAGACGATTCTTGAGTGAGTTTTTCCGCTTCGCTGAAAACCTTTTCCTCCACATCCTCTCTGTGAACGGTGGCTTGAATAATTCCTGTTCCATCTCTTATAACGAGAAACTGTACTCCACCGCTTGAACGCTTCGTGACAAGCCAACCTTTCAATTCAACCTCTTTATCGGTTAGTTTCCCATCTAGAATTTCACTAACACTCATCAACCTGAACCTCCTTCAAAATCTTCGAAGTAGAAGCTGCAACTTTACAAAAAGGTTTGGAATGTTTAGGCAAAGTTAAAACATTCACCTTGCACCCTAGGCACCAGAATACCATAAGAATGGTATATTTTAAATGTTTTGCGCTCAACATAAGTTAATTGAATTTGGTAAGATTCACTCACTTTAAAGCACCTATAACAAATGCCAATAATCCTATGAGGAACCATAAGAGAACAATTTTCTTGATTTTTCTGGCGTTTTCCCTCGAATAATCCTTGAGAAGCATGACGGATGAAACCGCAAGTCCAACATCTGTTACGCACACCAGCGGAATAAACCAGAAAGAAGTGAGGTTCAGAAGCCAAGGTAAAGGTGTTAACGAAACCGCGGCTAAATAAAAGAGAACAGCTATGACCGCCGCGGTTTTCTCTCCGTAACGCACAGCTAAAGTTTTGACATTCTTCATTTTATCTCCTTGAACGTCAACTATCCCCTTCGTTATCTCTCTGCCAGTGTTTGAAAGGAAGGCCATGGAGGCAAAAATCAGAACGTTCGATTTCACAGTGCCAACCACTACTATGCTGCCATAGATAAACGGTATAGCTACACAGGTGCTGACGAGAAAGTTTCCGAGAAGACCTGTGCGTTTCCCCGAGGTTGCATATACCACTGAGATTATCCATGAAACCACAGCTGTTAAAAGACAGAGAGTGTTAATCAAAGATGCCGCTATAACTCCTATAACTGCGAGGATTATTGCGAAGACCAACGCGTCTTCTGGTTTGATGAGGCCGCTTGGGATTGGACGGTTAGGCTCGTTTACAGCGTCAATTTCTCTGTCATAATAGTCGTTTATAGCCATGGAGGATGCGGTTAACATAAAACCGGTTAAGAAGCCGTTTACAGCGTTTAAAAATTGAAATTTTGAAAAATCAGGGTTTGCAAGAACCATGCCGACTATGACCGCAATCCCCATCATTATGCAGTTTATAGGCCGCATTAAGCGTAGGTAACCGCTGGTTTTGCTCATGTTTTCCAACCTTTTAGCCAACCATAATTAAAACTTTAGGGTTATAAGATTTCACGCAGATTTCGAAAGTTTAATACACGTTGAAAACATAAAACTACAAATGTCTACAAGTCATGGTGATGACTTTTGCATGATGATTATGCACCTGAAAGATTGAGGGTAATAATTCCCGTCGGTGGAAAAGCTAAACGTTTACTTCCACTCACAGCGGAAACGAGTAAGGCTTGCCTCCGACTTTTAAACAGACCCTTAATAGAGTTTTCCTTGCTGTCTCTTGCTCGTCAAGGCATAAAAAACTTCATCTTCGGAGTGAAAGGCTACACAAACTACAGAGACCTCCACGACTATTTCGAATCTGGCTACGGATTCTCTGCAAGATACCGTATAAGCCCCCGCGTCCACATCAAATATCAGCCAAACGTTGAAGATGTCGGCAGCGCAGACTCCGCGAGAATAAACATGGAATACTACAACGTTAAAGACCCCGTCTTTGCGGTGCAAGGAGACAACATTTTCGATGTTGATTTAAAAGAACTCGTAGAGTTCCATCAAAAGAAAGGAGCCATCATGACCATTGCTTTGAGAGAGGTTGAAAACGTCGAAGGCTACGGGATAGCAGACATAAACAAAAATATGCGAATCGCAAGATTCGTTGAAAAACCGTTACCGAAAGAAGCGCCCTCAAATCTTGCTAACACAGGCTTGTACATGGTGTCTCCGGAAATAAGGAAGATATTCAAAGAGAAGGGGGTTAAAGAAATAATCAAGGAGCGACACCGCTTAGACTTCGGCTACGACTTCATTCCGTATCTAATAAAAACTGGAAGACCAGTGTACGGCTACACTCTAAAGGGAAGCTGGTACGACGTAGGCACTCCAGAACGCTACTTAGAAGCCGTGAAGGACATGCTTAACGGTCGATTCTCATCTCTGACAGACTTCGGTGGAAGGATAGACGAGGAAACGAGGGTGTGGGTTCAAGGTGAAAGCGTGGAGTCGATGAAGAGGAGAAAGGAAATCATAAGAAAGATTAAGCAGGGGAAAATAGAGGTTAAAGGTTCTGTTCTGATAGGACGGCACTGTAAAATAGGTAACAATGTAAGGATAGTGAATTCATGCATTGATAACTACACGAAAATAAGCAACGGAGTCACGATAGTGAATTCTGCGATTATGGACAGGGTTATAATCAAAGAAAAGGCAGAGGTGAAAGAAAGCATCATAGGACGACACGTAACAATCCTTTCAACCCCGAAAAAACCGACAAAAATAGATTCGGTTTCTGTCATCGCGGATGATGTAACGATAGCGGAAGGTTGCAGGTTAAAAGCGACAAAAATCTATCCGCATCAATATGTAAGAGGAGAATTCATAAATCAAACATTAATGCCGAGTTAAATGGGGGAGAAACCTACATTAGAAGAAGAATTACTGAACATTATAGAAAAACACCAGAAGACTCTATAACTGTAAGTTTCATGCCTTAAACCATTTGAATATTAGATATCTTATCCTTCCCTTTTCAAGGTCTGGAACCGCTATTATGAACCTTTTTCTCACGGTTGTCGCCAGTCTTCCAGCCTTAACAATCTCGGTGGCCGTTATCTCTGATTTAGCCTTCTTGACGGAAACCATGTAGGGTGCGTGCTCTATTCCTGGCCCGTGCTTGTAAACTGCGAAGTCGCATCCGAATTTTATTCCGGGTGTAACGATTAAGCCGTTGTCGCGTAAGTCTCGGTAAACAGCGTATTTATCGTCGAATTCTTCGTATAACTGTCTAGCTTTTTGACGCAGTTTTCGTAGACCTACCTTAGTTTTTTCAGAACCTTCGTACACTTTTATCATTCCCTTCTCTGCTAAGTATAAACCTTCCATCAAGTCTAAAATCAACGGAACCTTAAACTCCGGAATTTTTGGTTTCGGGATTCCCACAGGTTTTCCATAAAACCCTTTCTTGTAAAGTCTTGTTCCATCTTCAGGGTTCCAAACGACCAAGAAGTTTTCGATAAATTCAACGTTGATTTTTTTAGGCATCTGAATGTTCCCTTTTACATTATTAAGGATAAAATGCGAGCCGCGTCAGCTGCATCTTCAGCTTTGTCCGCTGAATCCTCTAAGAGTTGGATTATATCCCTTAGAAGAATTAACGCTGGAAACTCAAGTTTGGTGCTTATCAGTTTTATCTCAACCTCTCTGTAAAACTCGTCAACTGTTCTTTCAGCAACCTCAACATCTTTGGCTTTCTCCATAACGTTGGCTGACCCATAATTCAACATCATCATCGCCTCCCTAAGCTTGACCACAGTGTCCAAAACTGCCTCTGAAAGTTTTAACAAGTCTTCCTTTATATCCATCGGCACATTCCAGTCGTGCTCCATTATTTCGAGAAGTCGAAAAGCTATGCCTTCACAGAAGTCTGCAATTTCACTTGACAAGTTTGTAAACCTTAGAAAATCCTCTCGGCTCAAGAGTATCGCTCCTATTTCAGCCAGTTCTTGTGAAACCATTCTCCTAGCGTTGTCAACCTCATCCTCTCCACTTCTAATTTCGTTAAGCAGCTGTTTCGCTCCTTCTCTGTCGTTTTTTATGAAGCAGTCTATCATCTGAGGGATTTTCCTAGTCAAGTTCAAAACCTTTCTGAGATGATCTTGACAAACGCTTAAAGCTCTGCGTTTCACACGTTCTTCTGTTTCCGCTGGAAGCACCAAGTTTTCCCGCCTCTCTAAAACGGATTTGACTCTCAACATTAGATATGCTGAATCATTAAAAAAGATAACGAAAATCAGTCTTTTAAGGGGTTGCCTAAGTCTTCAAAATCTATTTTCTTACGGAAATATTTGTGTAAGAGTTCTGGGAGTTCTCCGATAACGCTTCTAACCTGCTTCCACGAGTCGCGGTCGCGAATGGTAACCGTGTCATCTTTAAGCGTTTCATAATCTATCGTTATCCCTAAGGGTATACCAACCTCGTCTGCCCTAGCGTATCTCCTTCCAATGGAACCCGCTTCATCGTATTCCACAACAAACCCTTCATCAACAAGCATCTTGTAAACTTTAAACGCCTTTTCTGGAAGACCATCCTTACTCACAAGCGGGTATACGCAAACTTGTATGGGCGCTATATCCCTTGGAAACCTTAGTATGACTCTGCCATCCTTGATGTGATAGGCGTATTCAAGAGTTACGTAAACAAGTCTATCTGAACCGAAACTCGGTTCGACAACGTGTGGAATGAACCTTTTTCCGCGCTCCACATTTTTCTGATGCGTGACTTCTATGTACTCCGGGAGAATCTTGTATTTCCCAAGCATGTACCAACCCTTCCTTTTGAGAGCATCCTCCACCTTTTCAGGATCAACTCTGGAAAGCATCTCGGCGACCTTTGCGGCTTCCGTCTTAAAGGCTGGACCAAGCTTAGCCATGATAGGTCTTATGACCGTCTTCTCCTTTTCAACGGGCTTTTCATACTCTTTAAAGACACGGAGGTCCACACCGCTGAACTGCATGTGTCTCTTCAGATCGTATTCCGTTCTATAGGCGTGACCGGAAACCTCAACCCAGCCCCAACGTTCAACATAAACCTCTTGGTCAAAGCTCTGGAGAGCGTAATGTGCCTGTTCCCATGGAAGTTTTTCGATGAAACGTTGCTTTTCAGCTGGAACGCCTAGTTCTATCAACAAGTTTTTGGCTAGTGCCATGAAGACCGCTTGCCATTCAGCCTTTATGTAACCTTTTTTTAACGCTTCTTTTACTGTGACCTCAACAGGTTCTTCTGAACCCTTCAGTCTGTTTTCAACTAAAACCAGTCGCAGTTTTTCCTCTCCGACGTTCTTCAGCAGGAAACAGTTTGGTTCTTCCGGGTCGAAGAAGAATTCAAGGTCTATTATCGTGAATTCCCTTAATCTTATCAGTCCTTGTCTGGGTGAGATTTCGTTTCTTAAGGCGTGTCCTATCTGCATGGCGCCGAAAGGAAGTTTCCCCCTAGCCAAATCGTATAATCGTCTAAACTCCACGAAGATTCCTTGTGCTGCTTCTGGGCGTCCGTATCCAACGGCGTCTGAGTAAGGACCAATCGTTGTTTTGAACATTGTTAGAAAATACTTTGGTTCGCCTAGTGTGCCGCCGCATTCTGGACAGCGGATGTTGTTTTTTTCGATTGTCTCTTTCAGCTCTTCTAAGCTTAGCTTTTCGGCTTCTGAGGCTGTTATTTTTGTGTTTTCTCGGAGTAGATGGTCTGCTCTGAATTTCCTCTTACATTTTAGACATTCAACCATGGGTTCTTTGAAGTGTTCCACATGTCCGGAAGCCTCGAAAACCTTGCTTGGAGCAATTATCGGGGATTCTATCTCTATTATCTCAAGCTTGTTGACGAAGAGTTCTCTGAGTTTGTTCTCTATTCTGCTTAAGTTTTGCTCCTAGCAAACCGTAGGTTACAAAACCGCCTACCCCCCCGTATATTTCATAGGATTGCCAGAAGAAACCTCGTCGACGCGCCAACTCGTTGATGGCTGTAAACTTGTCCGGTGTCTTTGTTTCTCCACTCATTTCTCATCCTTCTCTCGCAGTAACTTTGATAAAGACTTAAGGCTTTCTCGATAATAAATTGTTTGAAAAGAGCAAGGTTGCGACTGAGCTTGAAAACTCTAACCTATCAAGACCTGATGGATTTGGTAGACGGTGCCGCAGTCTTTTCCGCAGGTGGGGGTGGCGACCCGGAAGCTGGCTATAAAATAGTGGAAAAACTTGTTTCTGACGGTTATCAAGTGCAACTTGTGTCTCCATCAGAAGTTCCTGACGCTGCGAAAGTTGTAAATTTCGCGTGTGTTGGAGCAACAACAAGCGTTGAATACGATGCGGATGCTGCTGTCAAAACTTTAAGAGCTTTGGAAGAGTATGCTGATTTCTCCGCATACGCCGTAATCCCCGTGGAGCTGGGTGGTCTTAACACCTTGACGGCGGTTGACGTAGCCGCTAGATGTGAAATTCCAGTTGTTGATGCTGACGGTGCCGGAAGGTCTGTTCCGGAGGTTCATCTGAAAGTTTACACGATAGATGATATTCCGTTGGCACCTATGGTTGTCGCAGATTTGCACGCAAAGAACATGGTTATCGTTAGGGAAACCGCTGATTTGAGGGATGCTGAAAGAATAGCCAGAGTTTTAGCCGCTGAATGGAATCAAACCGCGTATACAGCCAGAAGAATTCTAACGGGAGCTCAAGTGAAGGCTTCACCAGTGCAGCTTAGTTTGTCGAAAGCCATGCGTATCGGAAGGTTTCTCAGAAAAACCGTTGAGCCTGTGAAGGCTGTTTTGAAAGAAACTGGAGGTGTAAAACTTTTTGAAGGTGTGGTGGATTCCGTTGAGAGAAAAACGGAGGCTGGATTCACCTTTGTCAACGTGAAGCTTCACGGAACCGATGAATATTCTGGAAACACGTTTGAGTTTAAAGCGAAAAACGAAGTGCTAGTTGCTTACAAAAACGGAAAACTCGCAGCTATTGCCCCGGACATTGTAACTCCAGTGCATCGTGAAACTGGCAAGTGCATAACAGCGGAAAAGATAGAAGAAGGCAATAAAATCGCGGTTTTGGGTCTGCCTGCACCGGAGAAATGGAGAACCAGCAAGGGTTTGGAATTGTGGAAGGATGTTCTCCAAAGGTCAAACATACGTGAAAGCTATGTGCCACTTGAAAAGTTAGTGATTAACAAAGGCTGATTCGTTGGTTATTTCAGTTTCATATGCTCTGCGACTTTCACATCTTGTATTTTTCCGTTTTCACCAATATCAAATTCAAGCATCACACGGTCTTTTGCGTTTCTCTTACTGTTGAACTCTCTTCCACACTCTCCGCATTGAATGTCTGATTCCATTTCTATGACGTACCACGAGGCATCCGCATAGTAGTGCCCACAGTTTGGACACTGCAAAACCGTAACGTCCAACCAAGCCTTCATTTTAGTGATCCCCATTTAGCCAATAAGGCAGCGTAACAAGTTTATAAACCAGTCGCCTAATAAGAAGGACGTCAAGGTGTAAAATTTGTCAGAGATAAGAGTTGCGTTGGTTGGTGTTGGAAACTGCGCGTCAGCCCTAGTCCAAGGCTTACAACACTATAAAAATTGTGAAAGAGCGGAAGAATGCATAGGTCTTCGTAACCTGTTTTTAGGAGGATACCATCCAAGAGACATCAAAATAGTTGCCGCCTTCGACATAGATGATCGAAAGGTTGAAAAAGACCTTTCGGAGGCGATATTTGCACCGCCAAACAACACGTTAAGACTGGTGAATGAGATTCCAAAACTTGACGTTGCCGTGTGTAAGGGTCCAGTTTTGGATGGCGTCGGCGAATACGCACGGAACATTGTAAAGGTAAGTCCTCTACCAGAGGTAAACGTTGAAGACGTGCTTAAGGAAAGTAACGCGGAAATCGTTGTTAATCTGCTTCCAAGCGGAGCCATTAAAGCTTCCCAATGGTATGCCGAACAAGCACTGGCCGCTGGCTGTGCCTTCATAAACGCCACGCCTGTCTTCATAGCCAGTGACGCGGCGTGGGCTGCGCGTTTTGAAGAAGCCGAGTTGCCTTTGGTGGGCGACGACCTAATTGACCAGGTTGGAGCCACAACGCTGCATAAAACACTGTTGAAGCTTCTTTCAAATAGTGGTGTTTGTATAACTGAAACATATGAGCTTGATGTCGGCGGGGGCACCGAGTCTTTGGACACCTTGGAAAGAACAAGGGATGTTAAGAGAAATGTTAAGACGGAATCTGTTGAGACCGCTTTGCCGTACAAAGCCGCTGTTGTAGCTGGCTCAACGGATTATGTTGACTTTTTACAGAACAAACGTGACAGCTACTTCTGGATTAAAGGGTTTTACTTCTGTAAAGTGCCTATGCAGATAGACTTAAAACTTTCAACAGTTGACGCACCGAACGCTGGTTCCGCTCTGTTTGACGTTATAAGAGCAGTAAAAATAGCTTTGAACAGAAAAATGAGGGGTGTAATACTGCCTATCTCAGCTTACAGCTTCAAGCATCCTTTAAAAAGAATGCCAATAGAAACTGCTGAAAAAATGTTTTGGGACTTTATAAAAGGAGAGGCTTAGTAAGCATTTCCACCCGCGAACTTTTGCAGTTCTTTTATTATTCTTTCCTTTACACCGGTCTTTTTTATCCTCTCTTTCAACAAACTTATGGATTTAACCGGTGTGGGATCGACACCTCTGATTATCGCTAGGTACACGCTTGTAAAGTCTCCGATGTAGATGGTGGATAACATTTTAGCCAGTTTGCCTTCACCAATGCTCCAAACCTCAGAAACGCTCCTCAATCCCTTCGGCACCAACTCCTTTGTGACTTCTATTCTTCGTCTCATCTCTTCCGTCTCATCTCCGTCTCTGATTAGGATCGCCGAGAAATTCTTTACAAGCTGCTCAGCGGCTTCCCATCCTACAATTTCGTTGTGGTTAAGCTCTGGGAAAAATTCCCACTTAGCTGGAATCTTGCTGTTTTCGTTAAACTGTTGCTTATAACGTTGTGCGACACCGCGATAGATTCCAAATCCGTAAACAACCGGAACTGTTCCGTTGATTTTCAAGGTTAAAGTTTTGGAAAAGTTTTCTTTGACAGTTTTCTCCGGTGAATTTTCCTTTCCAACCCTTTCCAAAACTTTCACAGCTTCGGAAACTTCTGAATCAACATCTGCAACCAAACCGAGTTTTTTCAAAACAATCAGCATGGGCAGAAAGAAGTATGGTAGAGCTGCTCTGGGAGGGATTCCAGAAGGAACTCGCATGTGTGGTATATCTAATTTTTCGGCAAACTCTAAGAGTTTACCACCAGAACTTATGCAAACAATCTTGCTTTTCTTTTTTACAGCGTCTAAAAACATGCTTAGAGCTTCCTCGGTTTCTCCAGAATAGCTTACGACAAACACCAAGGTTTCCCCATTTACATAGGCTGGCAAATTATAGTCCCTGCAAACTTCTATTGGAACGTCAACTCTGTCAAACGTCCAATCCTTCAAAAGTTCGCCGCCGATAGCTGAACCACCCATGCCAGCAACGATTATGCCTTGCGGTTTGAAACATCCAATTTGAACTTTTTCAGCCAGTTTTACTGCTTCTTGGCAGTGTCTGGCTGCCTCCACACAAAATGAAAGCATGTTGCTCTTGTCGATTCTCCTTATATCTTCAAGCTTGTCTAGAACCGCTGGTTCTGACAGTTTCATACACCTTCTACTAACTAACTGTATTTCTGTATGTTTAAGGCTTTTATTCACGGAAGATACTTTCAGATTGGCAGGCGGAAAAGATTTGTCTAAAGAAAGGAAAATTTCCGTAGCGATACCCGCTTCCATAGTCACAGATGTCCCGCACCTCCGTGAAAAGACATCAAAAATCGGCTTAATCGGGAGAGCCGCAGCAATCTTCAAAGTTGACAGAATCATAATTTATCCGGATAATCCACACGTAAACCAAGCTACCGATATCGATTTGATTGCCACACTGCTTAGCTACATGGAAACACCGCAGTATCTGCGGAAAAAGCTCTTCGAACTTAGACCTGAACTGCGGTACGCTGGTGTTCTCCCGCCTTTACGAACCCCCCATCATCCATTAAACCGTAAGATGGAAAACTTGAAAATCGGCGAGTACCGCGAAGGGGTCACGGTGTCTAAAACAAAAACTGGTGTCCTCGTGGATATAGGTGTTGAAAAACCAGCGTTAATCCCTAACAAGCTGTTACCGATGGGAAGACGAGTAACTGTGAAAATAGTAAAAGTCAACAAAAGGGTCAGCGCCGAACTTGTGAGTTCTGATGAGATACCTCAATATTGGGGATACAAGGTTATCTCAGAGAGACGTTCCATAGGGAAAATCTTGAAAAATAAAACCTTTGACTTGAAAATTGCAACTTCCAAGTATGGAACTCCATTCAAGGATGTTGCTGGAGAAATTGCTGAAAAATGGGAAAAGGCAAAGAGCATCCTCATAGCTTTTGGCTCTCCGACAAAAGGACTTTACGAAATAGTTGAACGCGAAGGGTTAAAACTGGATGAAATCGTTGATTTCACCGTTAACACAATTCCAAATCAGGGAACAGAAACCGTTCGAACAGAAGAAGCGTTAATAGCCTCTTTAGCCGTTTTAAATTTACACGCTGCTCAAGGCAGCGGTAGCCAAAAGTGTAAAGAGATAAATGTTTGATATCTGTTAATTCTTTGAAACGAGCCTAAACTTCGGGGTCTAACAGCTTGAAAAAATTTCCAGAAAAAGAATACAGCGTCCCATTCTTTAAGGAAAACGGTTACGTTAGAAAGCTATGTCCAAAATGCAAGGAATATTTTTGGACACAGAACCCTGACCAAGAGACATGTGGAGAAGCAACATCTGAAGGCTGCGCCTTTTACTCCTTCATAAACAATCCTCCAACAAAGAAAAGTTACAGTTTAAGCGAGATGCGTGAAGCGTTCTTGTCGTTCTTCGAAAAACATGGTCACACAAGGGTAAAGCCTTATCCAGTGGTTGCCAGATGGAGAGACGACATCTACTTAACTCATGCAAGCATAATCGATTTTCAGCCCTACGTAACCGAAGGAATCGCTCCGCCACCCGCAAATCCCCTCGTAATTGTTCAACCGTGCATTCGCATGGTAGATATTTCAAACACGGGTCCAACATTTGGAAGGCACTTAACAATTTTTGAGATGGGCGGACATCACGCGTTCAACTATCCGGAAAAGAGACTCTACTGGAAAGATGAAACCATAAGGTATCACCACAAATTTGTCACCGAGGTTTTGGGCGTAAAATCGGAAGAAGTAATCTATAAAGAAGGAATCTGGTCTGGCGGTGGAAACGCTGGACCAGACGTTGAATGTATTATCCGAGGATTAGAAGTTGCAACGTTAGTTTTCATGAAATACAAGGTAGTCAACAACGAGTTTGTAGAGCTTCCAATATTAACGGTTGACACTGGTTACGGAATCGATAGATACGCTTGGCTCTCCCAAGGTGTGCCAAGCTGTTTCCAAGCAGTCTATGGTGATTTACTCAAGAAACTCTTTGAAATAGCTGGAATAACTGAGATTAACCATGAATTACTGACGAAGGTAGCCGAAGTTTCCGGATTGGTGAGCCTAGACAAAACAGCTAGCAGACTCGCAGCCAGAAGAAGAATTGCAGAAATAGTTGGAATGTCAGTGGAAGAATTGGACAAGGTTTTGCTTCCGCTAGAAAACGTTTTTGCAGTTGCAGACCACACGAAATGTTTGAGCTTCATACTTTCAGAGGGTGTGGTTCCATCAAACGTTCAAGAAGGATATCTGGCGAGGCTTCTGTTCCGCAGAATTTACAGACTTTTAAAAATGCTCGGTGTGCCGGACAAGCTTTACGATATCATGGATATGCAGATTGATTATTGGTCCAAAGATTATCCGCATCTCAAAGAAATGCGAAATGAAATAATGGACATCCTCTCAATCGAGGAGAAAAAATTTGGAGAAACCATCAAGAGAGGCGAAGGACTGGTAAAAAGAATTGCTGAAGAGTTAAAAACTAAAGGCGCTGACAAGATTCCAGTCGACACCCTGACGGAGCTTTATGATTCCCACGGGCTTTCACCGGAAATAGTCAAGGAGTTTGCTGAGAGAGAAGGAGTAAAAACTGAGATTCCGGAGAATTTCTACGCGTTGATTGCCCAAAGGCACATACAAGCGCCGTTAAAACTCTCGGAGGAAAAACCCGAAAAATCGCTAGAGGCAGCTGTTTCAAATCTTCCAGAGACAACGCTTCTGTACTATAAGGACCAGTACATGAAAGAGTTCGAAGCGGAAGTTGTTAAAGTGTTAAACGATGAATACGTTGTCCTCGACAAAACCTGCTTTTATCCTGAAGGTGGAGGTCAACCAGCGGACAAAGGTCACCTAATCTTCAATGGAAACAAAATCGAAGTCGTTGATGTTCAAAAAGTAGGCAGGGTAATAGTTCATAAGGTTAAAGGCAGCGTTCTCCCGAAAGAAGGTGACATCGTTAAAGGCGTTATCGACTGGGATAGACGATATAGTCTTATGAAGAATCACACAGCCACACACGTGATTAACGGTGCGGCGCGGCAAGTTCTCGGACAACACGTCTGGCAGTTCGGAACACAAAAGGGTGTTAACAGCTCCAGACTAGATATCACCCACTATCGAAGATTAACCCTCGAAGAAGTGCACAAAATAGAAACGCTTGCAAACCAAGCGATTTCACGGCACATTCCCGTGGAAACCTCGTGGATGCCCAGAAACAAGGCTGAAAAACTCTACGGTTTTAGATTATATCAAGGTGGAGCCGTACCTGGAAAAGAGATACGCGTTGTAAAAATCGGAGAATGGGACGTTGAAGCTTGCGCTGGCACCCACGTGAAGAACACCGATGAACTCGGGTTCATTAAAATAGTTCATTCGGAACGTGTCCAAGACGGTGTGGAAAGACTCGTCTATTCCGTCGGAATTCCAGCTTTGAAGACTGTGCAAGAAAAAGAGAAAATACTCTTCAAACTTTCACAAACACTGAACGCGCCAATTGAAAAATTAGACAAAACAGCTGAAAAACTTGTAAGAGAATTAAAGGAAACACTTGCGGAGAAAAGGAAACTCATAAAGGAAATAGCGATAAAAGAAAGCGCCGCCGTTGGAGCAAAACCAGAAGCTGAGGCTGTCAGAGAAATAAACGGCATCAAACTCGTGATGCGTGATTTTAAAGAAAACATAGACGTTGATCGCATGGTACAAACGGCAAACGAGACTATTAAAAGAGACGAAGCAACGGTAACGATATTTTATGGAACAGATGGAAAGACCGCGCGGATCATGGTTATGGCTGGGGAAAAAGCCATAAAGAAAGGAGTAAACGCTGGTGAAATAGCAGAAGAAGCGGCAAAAATCCTAGGAGGAGGCGGGGGAGGAAGACCAAACTTTGCCCAAGGAGGCGGAACACTAACCGAAAAATTACCTGAAGCAGTTGAGAAGGCTGAGAAAATCTTAAAGAAACAGTTAGAAACAAGAGCAAAGGATTAAAGCAAGTTCACCTAATTTGTTTACGGTGCCCCAGAATGAGGGATAATGTTCTCAACCAATAGAGACAAAACATTTAAAAACCCCGCAACCAGTTCAGAAGACCCTATGGAATTTTTAAAAAAAATCGAAGAGAAATGGCAGAAAGCTTGGGAAGAAGCGAAGATTTTCGAAGCAGACCCAGACCCAAAAAGGAAAAAATTCTTCGTCACCTTTCCATATCCGTACATGAACGGCCCCCTACACGTGGGTCACGCCTTCACAGCCTCACGCATAGACGCCTACGCAAGATTCAAACGAATGCAAGGCTACAACGTGTTGTTTCCATGGGCATGGCACTGGACAGGACAGCCTTTAACAGGTGCAAGTGAACGGGTTGCGAAAGGAGACAAAGAATTCATAAGAGTTCTAAGAGAGGTAGACGAAGTCCCTGAAGAAGAACTCAAAAAATTCGTGGATCCAATTTACATGGCAACGTACTACACAAACGAAAGCCGAAAAGCAGTAAAAAAGGCGGGTTTCTCAATTGACTGGAGAAGAGAATTCAACACAATCACGCCAACCTTCCAAAAGTTTGTCGAATGGCAATACGAAAGCCTGAAAGCGAAAGGCTACGTCACAAGGGGAACCCATCCGGTTGTGTGGTGCCCCCATTGCAAAAGCCCCACGGGAGACCACGACAGACAAGAAGGTGTAGGCGTCACACCAGAGGAGTACACCCTAATAAAATTCAAGCTGGATGAAGAGACATATCTACCAGCAGCTACGTTTCGACCAGAAACGATCTACGGAGTGACAAACATATGGATACATCCGGAAGCAACTTATGTAGAAGCCTTAGTTGACGGCGAAAAATGGGTGATAAGTGAAAAAGCAGCGGAAAAACTGAAGGAACAGCTGAGAAAAGTGAAGGTAAAACGACGGTTTAAGGGAAGAGAGCTCATAGGAAAAACCTTTGAAAACCCCGTTAACGGAGACAAACTGCTAATTTTACCAGGCTGGTTTGTAGACGCTGGGCAAGCAACCGGTGTGGTTTACAGCGTTCCAGCCCATGCACCATACGACTGGCTCGCCCTAAAAGACCTGCAGAAAAAACCGGAAACCCTACAAGAGTTCGGCGTAAAACCGGAAGTCGTTAAAGAGATAAAACCAATCTCGTTGATTAAGGTTGAAGGTTTCGGAGAATACCCAGCTATTGAAATCGTGGAAAAGCTGGGCGTAAAAGACCAACATGACCCAAAGGCTGAAGAAGCAACAAAAATAATCTACAAAAAGGAGTTTCATAACGGAATTTTAAAAGAAAACTGCATGCAGTACGCCGGAAAAATCGTGAAAGAAGTGAAAGAAGCCTTAATAGAAGATTTTAAAAAACAAGGAATAGCCGATTCCATGTACGATTTACCACAGCCAGTAATATGTCGCTGTCTAACCCCATGCATAGTTAAAATCCTGCAAGACCAATGGTTCTTAAGATATTCTGACACTGAATGGAAGAAGAAAGTGAAAGAAGCCTTAAGCAGAATGAAGATTTACCCAGAAACCGCAACCCAGTGGTTTCTGGCGGTGGTTGACTGGCTGAGAGACTGGGCGTGTGCAAGGCGAACAGGACTTGGAACACCTTTACCGTGGAGCCCAGACTGGATAGTTGAAACTCTAAGCGACTCCACCATTTACATGGCGTTCTACACGATAAACAAGCACATAAAACAACAAGACATCAAACCTGAAGCGCTGACAAAAGAAGTCTTCAACTACATCTTCTATGGAACTGGCAACATCCAAAAAATATCCTCAAAATCGGGAATAAAAACCAAAACATTAGAAGAGATGCGTAAAGAATTTCTGTACTGGTATCCCGTTGATCTAAGAGTCTCAGCGAAAGAACTGGTTCCAAATCACCTAACATTCTTCCTATTCCACCACACAGCCCTGTTCCCACCAGAACAATGGCCAAGAGCGATAGGCGTCAACGGGATGCTGATGATAGAAGGCAAGCAGATGCACAAGTCAAAAGGAAACTTCGTGACCATGAAGAAAGCCGTAGAAGAACACGGTGCCGACGCAACAAGATGCGCTCTGCTCCTAAGCGCGGAAGACATGGACGATCCAGACTGGAGAAGCGGAAATGTAAAGGAACTACAAAACAAGCTTCAATCATTCTACAACTTCGCAAAAAACATTATCAAAAACGCAAGGAAAGATGAAAACGGACATCTAGAGAGATGGTTAATGAGCATGCTGCAACACCGCATAAAAGATGTAACAGAAAATCTTGAACAAATGAAGACCAGAACAGCCCTAGAAATAGCCTTCTTCGAAATCTGGAACGACTTCCGATGGTACATACATAGAAAAGGAAAAGCCGAATCAAAAACCCTAAAAAAGGCCTTGAAAACATGGCTAAAACTGCTTGCACCATTCGCACCACACCTCTGCGAAGAACTCTGGAGCGAAGCCGGAGAAAAAAGCTTCATCTCACTCTCAGAATGGCCTCAAATAAACGAAGAACAAGTGGATTTAACCGCAGAAGAGCAAGAAAACATTTTGAAAGATGTGATTGAAGACACGGCGAACATCATAAAAGCGACAAAAACAACCCCCAAAAAAATATGCTATTACACAGCTTCTCCATGGAAGTGGAGAGTTTATCTGAGAATTCTTGAAAAATCAAAAAGAAAAGACTTCAAGCTCAATGAGTTCATCAGAGAATTAGCCGGAGAAAAAGATTTTAAAGGAAAAACCAGAGAAGTAGCGAAGTTCGCTTCACGACTGATAAGAGAAATCAACAGGAT